>NZ_JAOCDJ010000063.1:0-6532 GCF_029840885.1 Empedobacter sp. GD03861 | reverse complement strand
TTTTTATTATAGTGTTTACTGATAACCTCGGAAAGATATTTGGTATTGGTTCCTAATTGAATTGCCAACAGGGAAATGCTGAGCTCTTTGTTGGTGAATTTCTCAGACTTTTCAAATTTTTGAAGTTTTTTGATGAGTTCCTGCTCCGTAGTGTCAGATATAAAACTGGTTTTTGGGGCTTCATCATTTTGATAAATGGGTTGCTTATTGGATTTTTGGTATTGATTTTCCTTCAGAAAATTAATATCGGTAATGGTATTTTTTTCATTTAATTGTAATTCGAGTTTGGAAATGATCTGTTGGTAAAGCAGTTTCTGTTTTTCTTTTTTTCTTTTTAGATAAACGTATAATCCAACTAAAGCAGATAGAGAAAAAGCAATTAAACACCAAATGACAGCAATTCTTGTTTCTGCTTTTTTCTCTGCTTTTTCTCTGTCTTTTTCCAGATTGTTTACAATTACGTCTACCGCTTCCACTTTGTTATAGTCCAACTGCTGGGTTTGCAGCATTTGCAGTTTTTCATATTTCAAAGCTTTCTCTCGATCTCCTCGTTTGGTGTAAAGATTATTTAATATACGATAGAGTTTTAATAACTTGTCTGAATATTTGTCTTTCTCAAAAATAGGTAAAGCGTTCTGAAAATACATTTGAGCTTCTTCCAATTTGTTATTTTGATATGACAATTCGCCTAATGCAAGTTGGGAAATACCATATAATCTAGGTATTTCATTATGGAGATTGGGAATGGCTTCTACTTTCTTTATATAAAATTTTGCCGAATCAAGGTTTCCTTGTTGTGTAAATGTTGCAGAAATATTGTTATTGAGTCCACCATACCGATCAGCATAATTATAAGTATCTAGATTTTCAATCCTTTTTAAAATGGATAACCCTTTTTTATAATTTTCTATAGCTTCCGGATATTTTTTCTGTTTCTTTTTTATGCTCCCCAATTGGCTGTAAGCATCTAAAATCAATAAATTACGATCTTTTTCGTTATTCAAACCTTTGGCTAATTCAATCTGTTTGAGTGTAAGTTCCTCCGATTTTGTAAGTGCATCAATAAGAAAATAGGCATAAGCACGATACGAATTAAGGTCTGCGTGTAAGAGCTTATCATCTACATTTTCTGCTTCTTCTGCAGCCTTGTCTATAAAAACAATCATATTGTTGTAATCTCCCTGTATTCTGTACACTTCAGAAACAAATATTAATAGATCGGCTCTATTGCTTGCATCTTTTTCTATTTTGTAATCTTTTTGCCAACGATTGAGGATTTCATTGGGGTTATCTTTAAATAAATTAGAATAATTTTTATAATTGAACTGCCCAAAACCTAAACTAAATAATAATAGAAATGCGCAGGCATTTAATTGCTTTTTTTTCAATATTCCGAAAACTCCAGAAAATAAATTTTTAAATTTTCCGAGTTTAGAAGTTTTAAATGAATAGTAGCATTTTGTCATATTTAGTTTAGGTTATATATAAAACGAAAATACGAAAATATAGTGTGAATTAAAAGAAGCAGGAAAATCAGTTTTTTTTGCAAGTGTACTGAATGTGTATTGGAAAAAAGCGGTTGGAAAAAGAATGAATTTTAGTGAGAGAATTCTTATTTGGAAAGTCTCAGCATTAAATATACATGATGCTTGGGTTCTTTTTCAAATCTAAAAGTTTCTGTTTCACAATTCAAATTTAGGTATTAGATGTCCATGTTTTATTGAAAACTTACAATTCTTTAAGATTACTCCTTCAATAATCTGTAGTTACTGCTAGTTTTGTATTATTTTGGAATAATCAAAAAACAAATGAAAAATAGAAAATAAAGAACGATCTTTTTTCTTGTGTTCTGATAAATACGATGCATCAAAACCATTTTTAATCATTAGATTTTCTAGCTGTTTAATAGTTTCAATATCCGAATTTGAAGAAAGTTTTTGATTTATTTTTCCGAATAGCATTATATGAGTTAAAGAAGGATTTTGTATAATTCCTTTCAGTAAATTTTTTTGTGTCTGTAACATATTCCGTAACTGATGAAGATGTTAATCTTTTGCATTCAATTGCAAAATATGGTTTGGTGTTTTTACCCCACGAATTTTTTTGTGCTTTATCTATGATATGAATATCAATAGGATCATTATGTAATTTATCATCTACCAAACCCCTGTACTCCTCAGAAACTTCCTTATTAACTGTAAAATGATCTGTTTCATGTTCAAACAAACAAAGCTCATTTTCAAGATAATCATCAACTAAACGGTTTCTTAAATAATCCTCTTTTTTTATTTCACAAATATTTAACATTCCCTCACACAACCATTCACCCAACTTTCGCATCTTACTAATAGAAAAACAAATAAAATCAAATTAGTATGAAACTTAGAAAAGTATTTAGCGTTTTAGCATTATTAATGGTTATGGTAACATTCGCACAAAAAAATATGAAAATAGATTATTCAATGTATCCAAAAGCAAAAGATGGATATGAACAGAAAATTATCACTTTAAAACCACAAGCCAATGAAGAAAACTATTTAGTTGAAATATTTGCTGGGAAAAAAACAAAGGTTGATTCTTGTAATCAATTTTTCTTAAGTGGAAGTTTTGATCAAAAAACTGTTGATAGTTGGGGTTATGATTATTTCAATTTCGAAACTGATGGAAATATAGCAGGAACTTTAATGGGATGTAGCGACAACAAATCAGTCGAAAAATTGTACACGCAAAATCTTTGCAGACGCGTTACAATAGCAAATTACCAATCGTAGTTTACGTACCAAAAAGTTATACATTAGAAAATAGAATTTGGAAAGCAGATGAAAAACTTAATTTAGTTAAGTAATATTTATAGTTGTTAATTGAAAAAGCTCGAGAGATTCTCGAGCTTTTAAATTTTAATGAAATACCAATTGCGTAATCGTGTAAATAACTAAACCAACAAGTCCTCCAACCAACGTTCCGTTAATCCGAATAAATTGCAAGTCTTTCCCAACTTCCAATTCTAGCTTTTCGCTCAACTCTTTTCCTTCCCATTTATCAACGGTATTACTAATCAAACTTTCTACTTCTTTGACATTTCGTAAAATCATACGGTAAATAAAATGACGCACCCAACCATTAATCTTATCAATCATTTCTTGGTTATCGTTCAAATTCTCGGTCAATTTTATTATATTTTTTTTAATGTAAACTTGCATTGCAGAATTATCATCATCAAAACTTTCAGTCAAATTTTGTTTAATCGCCAACCACAAATCCAAAGCATAATCATTCAATCGTTCTTTTGTGATAAAATCATCTCGAAGCGATTCTAACCTAAATTTCCAATCGGGAGATTCTTTTATATTCTGAATATTTTCTCGGATAATTCGTTCGATATTATGACGAATTGGATGCTCTTTGTCCGCTTCAACCTCATCCAAAAAACTAACCACGCCTTCCACTACTCCTTTCGATATTTTTTTACCAGCAAAAAATGAAATGACAGGATGTTTTTCATTTAATTTATCTTTAATAATCAAATCACTTTCTAAGATATACTCTTTCGCTTTTGGAATGATTGCTTCTAAAATTTCGTCGTGTTTTTCCTTTTCTAAAATATACTCTAAACTTGATGATACTAATTCAGGTAAATCAAATTGTTTCAAAATTTCATCACCTTTCAAGGTTATAAAATCAACGACATCTTTATCATTTAAATCTTTGACAATTTTCTTGGAGAAATTAATCAATTCTTCTTGCAACATTTCTTGATTCGTAGCTTTATTCAACCAATCTGCTGCATATTTTACAACTTCTAATTTCTCGATATATGGACGAATTGTAGATGGTGTCAAAAAATTCTCAGTTACAAACTGTCCCAAATTATCTCCGATTGCATTTTTACTATTTTCAATCAGATTTGTATGCGGAATTTTAAGTCCAAGCGGATATTTGAACAAAGCTGTAACCGCAAACCAATCGGCAAGCGCACCAACCATCGCTGCTTCGGCAAATGCTTCCACATATCCGATCCATTTCACAGGTGAATGTTGACTTAGATAAACCATCAAAAAGTAAATAAAAGCCATCAAAATGAATAATCCTGTCGCAATAGCTTTATGTTTTTTGAGGTTTTGTATTTTCTGAAGTTCCGTCATAAAAGTGTTTTGAAAATTTGTTGCAAAAATTTAGCCAATCAAAAAAGCGGAGAATTCTCCGCTCAAATTTTTGTGTTTTTGATTTATTTACTTTCCTGAAAAACCAATAATGCAACATTTGCACTCGATAATAATCGTTGGCTATGATTGATTGTAAATAATCTTTCGAAAGACGATAATTCACGGTGAACAACACCTAAAACATCGATGTTGTTTTTTGTACAATAATTGATTAAACCATCTTCTACATCTTTATTCGGTTCAATTGTAATCATCGCTTCAGGATATTCTTCTTCCCATTCTTTTTTCACGCTTAACATTTGTGGAGTAATCGATTTATCATCAACATGTACAATGTTCAACAATTTATCGTAACGTTTTGTCACTTCTTCCATTTGCGATAAAGCTTTTGCTTCTTTTTGATTGAACAATGTAGCGTAAGCAAAATTTCTTTCTTCTTTAAATTTTACATTATTTGGAACAACCAACACAGGTGCAGGCGAATTGTTAATGACATTTACCGTGTTAGAACCAAAAAACTTTTTGCCTAAACTATTTTGTCCATTCGTTCCCATCACCACGTATTGTATATCTTCTTTGTTGATAATATCCAAAATCATCAACAACAAATCGCCAACAACCAAAGAACTCTCTATTTTAACGTGTTCAAGATTATTTTCTTTTGCAATATTTTTAAGTTTATTGATATAATTTTCGAAGTTTTCTTCTGTAACTTCAAGATAATTTTTAAGATTTGATTGTACCGAGACTAACTTAATATTAGTTTTGAGAACTTTTGCAAGGTTTAACGCATACAAAAAAGCATTGTTCGCTGTTTCCGAAAAATCGGTTGGAAATAATATTTTAGCCATAATAATTAAATTCTAGAATAGATTTTGTTCTATAAATTTACAACTAAAATTTAGGTAAAGCCACAAAAAAAGTCTTGATTTCTCAAGACTTATCTATTTTTTAATCGTTTTTAATAACCAAAACGACGCAAATCATTCTCTTTGCTTCTCCAATCTTTTCGCACTTTCACGAAAAGTTTCAAGAATACTTTTTTATCAAAGAATTTTTCTAATTCTTCTCTTGCTTCTTTTCCTACTTTCGATAAAGACTCTCCTTTATGTCCAATAATAATTCCTTTCTGAGAATCGCGTTCTACAAAAATTTCAGCTTCGATAGAAATTAAATTCAAATCTTCTTTGAAGCGTTCTGTTACTACCTCAACAGAATAAGGAATCTCTTTTTGATAGTTTAATAAAATCTTTTCGCGAATTACTTCGTTTACAATAAAACGCTCCGAACGGTCTGTTAATTGATCTTCTGGATAATATTGTGGCCCTTCTGGAATAATTGCTTTGATCTTATTAATCAACAAATCTACATTCACGTTTTCTTTTGCAGAAATAGGTAAAATCTCTGCTTTTGGTAATAATTCGTGCCAATATTCTACCGCTTCATTCAATCGATCTGGCGTAGCTGTATCAATTTTATTCAACAATAAAATAATTGGTGTAGATGTTTTTTGCAGACGTTCGAAAACTTGTTCATTTTTCAATCGTTTTTCTCCAATTTCTACAACATAAAGAATCACATCGGCATCCACCAACGATTCATTTACTGCATCCATCATTTTTGTTTGCAGTTCATAAGCAGGATCCAAAACACCAGGAGTATCCGAAAATACAATCTGATAATCTTCTCCTGTCAAAATACCTTTGATACGATGACGCGTCGTTTGCGCTTTATGTGTTGCGATAACCAAACGCTCTTTCATCAACATATTCATCAAAGTAGATTTCCCAACATTTGGATTTCCTATGATGTTTACAAAACCGGATTTAAATTTCTTTTCGTCTGACATTCTGCAAATTTAGTGATTTCTATAATATTATTTCAGATTAATATGTTGAAGAAAAGATTAATATTCTAATCCAATTTTAATTTCATAAAATTGATTTTGGTCTGTATTTTGAATAATTCTAATTAAGTTCAAAAAAATATGACGAAAGTTATGGTTTATTGAAAAATATGATTAATTTCATACATGTGTTATGGAAGATTAAATTAACCAAAATTTAAAAAAATGATGAAAGCAGAACTTATCGAAAAAGAAGAAGTAAGAAACTATAAATTTTTAGACGCGCCAAAAGACGAAGTAACGGTAGAGGCAAACAAATTGAATGGTGCAGTAAGATTAGGAAACGAATTCAAATCGAAAGCATATATTACATTTCAAACAGATCAAGGTCCTAAGAAAATTGAGACGACTGTTTGGTCTGTTACGGATAAATTTTTACAAATTAAGAATGGAGTTTTGATTCCGTTAAAATCTTTAATTGATATTCAATACTAAAAATTGTTTATTGCTTAAATTAAAAAAG
>NZ_JAOCDJ010000062.1:0-6783 GCF_029840885.1 Empedobacter sp. GD03861 | reverse complement strand
TTAATGTTAGTTTTAATACAAATGTTCAATTTTAGCCATAATGTTTAAAGATGCCATTCGTGAAGAAATCATCAGTTTAAATACTTACCCATTTGCAAGTGTACGAATCAAAAAAGCCAAGAGTACAAGATTGTTTTTAAACAAAGAACAAATCGAGCAGCTAAAAAATCACAAGAGTTCATTTGGTCAAACAGATACCTATTTCAGAGATATGTTTATTTTTTCTTGTTATGCCGGAGGATTGCGTTTTAGTGATGTCGTTACCTTACAATGGAAAAACTATGATGAAAACGAACAACGTATCAGATTAAACATCCGTAAAACTAAACGTTCACATCAATTCAAGGTAGGTCAATCTGCTTTAGAGATTTTAAACAAATACAAAAAAGAAACTTCCGAACCAGATGATTTTATTTTTCCAATCATTTCAGAAGCTAATTTCTTCGAACAATCCAACGAATACCAACTAAAAGTAATCGGTAGCAAAAATGTTTTATGTGGTCAGAAATTGCGTAGAATGGGCAAAGAATTAGAATTTCCATTCTCATTATCTTTTCATTTAAGCCTACATACATTTGCAACCCAAGCCTTAGCTAACGGTATGCGTATTGAGTATGTATCAAAACTTTTAGATCACTCTGATATTGGAACAACTCAAATTTATGCTAAAATCGTAAACGAAGAATTAGACAAAGCAGTAGAGCAATTCATTGAATAGTAAATGTTTATTTTAAAATGATGTAAGAAGATAGATTTTGAAAATCAAAATATTGTACATATATTTGTACATAATAAAATACAAGATTATGATAATAGCAAGTGTTTCAGATTTCAGAAAAGATATTAAATCTTACTTAGATAGAGTTTCGAAGAATTTTGAAACCTTAATCATCAACAGAGGGAAAGATTCAGGTATTGTGGTAATGTCATTAGAAGAGTACAATTCTTTAATGGCTACAAATCACGAATTATCTTCTCGTATCAATGAATCAAGATTAGATGCTGCCATTGAAAAATTAAAAAGTAACCAATCTTTTGAAAGAGAATTAATCGAGGAATAGATGAAATATATTTTCGTAGATGAATCTTGGGAAGATTATTTATTTTGGCAAAAAACCGATAAGAAAAAAGTAAAACGTATCAATGATTTATTGAAAGATATTTCACGTACTCCTTTTACTGGTATAGGGAAACCAGAGCCATTAAAACATAAATATTCAGGGTTTTGGTCACGTAGAATAGATGAAGAACATCGTTTAATTTACAAGTACGAAGATGGTCAGATATTAATAGCAAAGTGCCGTTTTCATTACGATTAAATAATCAATTTTTAAGATATAAATAAGATAGAATTCTGTTGGGTTGTAAAACTTAACAGAATTTTTTTTATGCCAAAATCGTAAACAAAGAATTGGATAAAGCCGTTGAGCAATACATTAAATAAATAACATTAAATTTTTTAGTATTCAATAATTATATCGTAATATTGCAATGATAATAAATCAATAATGGGAACAACTAAATCAGAAATATTTACAGACGAACAAAATAAACTAGCTACTTTATTCAAAGTATTAGGACATCCTGCTCGTGTGGCTATTATTCAGCATATTATCAAGCAAAATGCGTGTATCTGTACGGATTTGGTGGATGAATTAGGTTTAGCACAAGCCACGATTTCTCAACATTTAAAAGAATTGAAAAGTATAGGAATTATTCAAGGTTCCATCGAAGGGAAATCAGTGTGTTATTGTATAGATGAAAAGGTTTGGGCTGCAATTCAAAATGAATTTTCTAACTTTTTCAATCAAAATGTCAAAATAGAGAAATGCTGTTAAGGCGTTTTTTTTGAAATAAACCATCGTAATATTACGATTAATAAATAATATAAGAATATGAAACTTTCAGAAATCAAAGAAATCTTACCAACATTAGAAAATGTTGAATTTCAATTAGAGGATGGTACTTTCGTGCCAGAGCATTTCCACGTTACAGAAGTGGGAGAAATCACAAAGAAATTTATTGATTGTGGTGGAGTGATTAGAAATGAAAAAGTGGTGAACTTTCAACTATGGAATGCTGATGATTACGAACATCGTTTAAAACCAGGTAAATTATTAAACATTATTCGTTTATCCGAAAATAAATTAGGTATGGAAGATGCCGAAATTGAAGTAGAATATCAGTCGACTACAATTGGTAAATACGATCTTGAATTTAATGGAAAACATTTCATTTTAAAGAATAAAAAAACAGCTTGTTTAGCGGAAGATGCTTGCGGTATTCCTGTAGAAAAACCAAAAGTGAAATTGTCAGAAATCCAATCATCTTCTTGTACACCAAATTCGGGGTGTTGCTAAATATTGTAACCATAAATATTATAACAATTACCAATGATAATTTTTTAGGAGTTGTAGAAGTCGATAAACAAGGATTATCAAACAGTAAACGGTATTAATATAGATAAGAATTTATAGAAACGTAAAAGTATTAATTTGTGAATGCATAAATCAGATAAAAACAATTCAATGGATGAAATATTTGATGTTATAGTTATTGGAGGCGGGCAAAGTGCATTAGCTTGTGGATATTATCTAAGACGTGCAAAACTGAAGTATATTATTTTGGATAAGCAAAATACTTCAGGCGGGGCTTGGCTCCATACTTGGGATAGTTTAACCCTATTTTCTCCAGCAGATTATAGCTCGTTACCTGGATTGATAATGCCAAATTCTGAAAATAAATTCCCTACAAAACAAGAGGTTATACATTATTTAGGACAATACGAGCAATATTATCAACTTAATGTGAAAAGAAATAGTGAAGTTGTTGAAATTAAAAAAAATGGAGATTTTTTTCAAGTTCACACGCAAGAAAGTTTTTTTAAAACCAAAACAGTTATTTCTGCTACAGGAACGTGGGGAAATCCTTTCATTCCGAATTTAAAGGGAATAGAAAATTACAAAGGTGTTCAAATACATTCAAGTAAATATAAAAACCCCGAAGATTTTAATGGTTTAAAAACATTGGTTGTTGGAGAAGGTAATTCTGGTGCTCAAATTGTTGCTGAAGTATCAAAAAATACGACAGTAAAATGGTCAACAAAAAAAACACCTGAATTTCTACCCGATGAAGTGGACGGCTATTATCTGTTTAAAATTGCCAACGCAAGATATAAAGCAGAATTAGAAGGAAAAACATTTGATGCATCAAATTACAATTTAGCCAGTATTGTTATGGTTCCACCTGTAAAAGAAGCTCGTGAAAGAGGAGTGTTAATTTCTAGTGGTACATTCCGTGAGTTTTACGACAAAGGAGTAATTTGGGATAACGGCGAACAAGAAGATTTTGATGCAATTATTTGGTGTACAGGCTTCGGTTACGATACTACATTCCTAAAATCACTAATACAACTAGATGAAAAAGGTATTGCAAAAACCAATGAAACTAAGTCTTTAGATATTGAAGGTTTATGGTTTGTAGGCTATGGTAATTGGACAGGTTATGCATCTGCATCTTTAATTGGGGTAAACAGAACCGCAAAACAAACAATTTTAGAAATTCAAGATTTTTTATCTAAACACTTAAAAATTAATTAAAAATATGTACTCAACAATATTAAAAACTGTAGAGCAATTTCATTTTGAAAATATCAGTAATGATCGCAAAAACATTTTACAACCTTTAATAGATTACATTCAAGGAAAGGTAAATAGTAAAAAACCGGTAAACCTTAATTTTATTTGTACACACAATTCACGCAGAAGTCATCTAGCACAAGTATGGGCACAATTCGCTGCTGCTTATTATAATATCCCCAATATCAATTGTTATTCTGGTGGTACAGCAGAAACAGCTTTGTTTCCAAAAGTAATTGAAACGCTAAGCAATCAAGGTTTTCAAATCTTTAAAATTACAGATAGTAATAATCCTATTTATGCGATAAAATATGATGAGAATAGTTCACCAATTATCGGTTTTTCTAAGAAATATAATGATGCATTCAATCCCATTTCAAATTTCGCAGCGATTCTAACTTGCTCCCAAGCAGATGAAGGTTGTCCTTTTATATCCGGTGCTGAAAAGCGAATTCCCATTACTTACGAAGATCCTAAAATTTCGGATGATACAACCGAACAAACCGAAGTTTACAAACAACGCAGTTTTCAAATCGCAACTGAAATGATGTACATATTTTCACAAATCACTAAATAAACGATGCAACCAAAACTAAAATTCCTTGATAGATACCTAACCTTATGGATTTTTATCGCAATGGTTTTAGGTGTTACAATTGGCTATATCTTTCCCAATATGTCTGTTTTAATAGAGCGTATGAGCATTGGCACAACCAATATTCCTTTAGCTTTAGGGTTGATAATAATGATGTTTCCACCTTTAGCCAAAGTAGATTATTCTCTATTACCACAAGTATTTAAAAACAAAAAAGTAATCGGAATATCCTTAATCTTAAACTGGATAATTGGTACAGTTTTAATGTTTGGTTTGGCAGTTCTATTTCTTCACGACGAACCGGATTATATGTCTGGATTAATACTAATTGGTTTAGCTCGATGTATTGCAATGGTGATAGTTTGGAGTGATTTAGCGAAGGCTAATAGAGAATATACAGCAATGTTAGTCGCATTAAATAGTATTTTCCAAGTTTTGAGTTATAGCTTCTTGGTTTGGTTATTCATTAATGTATTACCTGCAAAATTAGGTTTAGCTAATTTTAATGTTTCGGTTTCAATGATCGAAGTAACACAAAGTGTAATGATCTATTTAGGTATTCCATTTTTAATAGGTTTTATCACGAGATACGCGCTAATTAAGAAGAATGGTATAGAATGGTACAATCGTGTATTCGTACCCAAAATATCTCCCATAACACTTTATGCATTATTGTTTACAATCGTCATAATGTTCAGTTTAAAAGGAGATAAAATTATTGAATTACCAATGGATGTAATTAAAATTGCTATACCGCTAATAATCTATTTTGTTCTAATGTTCCTTATCAGTTTCTTTATTAATAAAGCAATGAAGGTTCCTTATGATAAAAATGCATCTATTTCATTTACAGCGACAGGTAATAATTTCGAATTAGCTATTGCAGTTTCCATTGCAATATTCGGTATTCACTCTCCACAAGCTTTTGTAGGAGTTATTGGTCCGTTGGTCGAAGTTCCGGTGTTAATACTTTTAGTAAAAGCAAGTTTGTGGCTGAAAAGGATATATTATAAAGAATAGAGCAATACATCGAATAAGAAAGTAAATCATCCATAAAGCGACACGTTTTTCCATTGTAAGGTTTTAATTTACATTAAATTACCTTAAAAAATGTTTAATGACTAAAACTTAATGTACTATGGCCTATTTGATAAAAGAAACTGTACAATTCAAAGAATTTACACAAGTTGCTTTACACAACGTAAACCTCGATAACTGTTACAAACAAGCTTTGTATCTCATTGATGAAGGATTCAGGTATTGGTTTAACAACGAAGAAATTAAAAACATCAACCAAAACAACGAGCAATACCAAATCAAATCCCCAGAAGAAGAATTGCTATTAACCTGGTTCGAAAAAGCTGATAAAGAAACAGCAACAGCTTTTCTTAACACTACGCAAATAGCTACAAGGTTAGCTTATTTTGGGAATATCAACATCAACAATTCAACCGTCATCCAATTGGGTAAAGCATTAAAGAAACACGGTTTTATGAGAATCTCTAAAAATGGTTCGTACGTCTTGCAGTCAAAGAATTAGCATACGATCAAGTACAGAAAGAGAATAAAACATTGGAAGAAAAATAAATTCGGCTTCTAAAACGATACCGTTAAGAAAATGAATATTGAGAAGGATAAGAATAAATTACCGACTGAAAGGAGCGATTTAATTTATTCCCGAATCAATATTCATTTTTAGGTTAATCGTTTTACAGCCTTGACTTTTTTGATTCGTTTTTGTGTCAAGACAAATCCATAAGATTCATGAATACAATATTCTTAAAATAATAAAGCCATGAATAAAAAATAACATATAAAAACAAAGTCTAATATCTCAAGTGTTTTCTGATTACAAGACAAAATGAAAACAAAGAACAAATCATTCGCTAACAAACTCAAAAAAAATAGAGTATCGGCATCTAAATCAAAATGGCATAACAATTTACAGACGAGTGTCAATCCATTGAGAGAAGCGCAAAAATGTTTACCGACCATCGGGAGTGATTTAAACATTTTAGTGAAACGAAATGATGATTGACCGGCGAGAATTGAAGCCTTGATTTTTTGATTACTTTTTTATCAAGAAAAAAGTAATTAATAAAATGAACATAATAATAGCAAACATCTCAAATGTTTTTGTATCAAGCCAAATCCAAAGGATTCATGAATACATTATTCATAAAACAATAAACCAATGAATAAAAAAGAACATACAATAACAAAAGTCTAATAACTAACATCTCAAATCTCAATACTATGAGTGTCGTACTTCATCACTTCATAGACATTAAATATAATTATTTTAGTTTTGATTTTAGTATTTCATAAGGAGTTTTACCTTTAAATGAACCATGTGGTCTATTGAAATTATAAAGTTTTTCCCATTGTTCTAATTTTTGATTTAGATCGACATCATCAGTATAGCTTAAAAGTTGATAAAACTCTTTTTTATCAGTTAAATGAGATTGTTCAACTTTTCCATTTAACTGAGGCGTTCCTACTTTTATAAATCGGTGTCTCATTCCTAAATCTTGAACATGCCAATGAAAC
>NZ_JAOCDJ010000061.1:0-6811 GCF_029840885.1 Empedobacter sp. GD03861 | reverse complement strand
TTATAATTTTTCCACTTCCATCAGGATTCACTTGCAATGTGGCCTCCGAATGATCTTGGTAAGAAATTACTTCGATTTTATGTTGTGTACAACAATATAAATACGACATCATGTGACAAGAGGTCAAACTACTCAAAAGCAAATCTTCGGGATTGTATAAGTTTGGATCACCTTTGAAAGTTTTCGCAGCAGAAACTTCTAAATCAGGTTTTCCTTCAATCGAAATGTGATGACTTTTTGTATAAATTCTGGTTGAAGAATCTGTTTGAGGCTCTTTCTTAATCCAATTTAGGGCAACTTTAAATAAATGATTCAAGGCTTAATTTTTATCAAAAATAATCTTTTCTAAAAGAAAAACACAACTGAGAATCCTCAATTGTGTTTTCAAAAAATGTTATAATTTATCTACTATTTACTTTCTTAAATAGACATTTCCATATTTCGAAGAAAATTCTTGCAATGGCTGTTTACCTACGTTTGCTGCAATTACAGAATGAAAATTATCTGATTTTATAGTTTTGATTGCAAAATCTAGATTCGTGTACATCTTCCCAAAAAAAGTTTCCACTTTTATTTCTCCAATTTGTTTTGCATTCATTGTTGCATCTACACTTCCATATGTTGATTGTGCAATAATCGGTGCATCAAAATTGATAACTTCAATTGTTCCATACGTTGATTCGATAGTCGTTTTCATATGTTCAGGAACTTTGATTTCCAATGTAATATCCATTTGTACACCTGTAGAAACCGAAGAGGATTTAATGTCATTTGCATCAATATATTTTTGATAGTCCTCTTTGGTTTGAAATTGTTTTTTCTCACTACCAAAAGTCGCTGTCACCTGATGTGGAATATCTTCTAGTTTTACAACTTTACCTTCGATGGTTTTTCCTTGACTGTTTTTGCTTTCAGTTAACTTGAAATTCGAGTCATTTTTACCATTATTGATATTAACATTTCCAGAGATACTCACTTCGTTTTGTTTCCATGTTGTGATTTTAACGATTTGTGGATAATCAAATTTTAATGTTAATTCTTGACCTTTTTCAACTGAAAAATTCTTCTGAATTTTTGTTTGAGCGATTGATAAATTTGCCAATAAGACCACTGCTAAAGATAAAATTACTGTTCTCATAACGCTCTCAAATATATTTTACTATAATCTGATCTGAAAAGGAAACTTGTTCCTCCGCCATTTAATGTTCCTGTTGCTTGATTGTTAATTTTTATCATTTCAGATGATTTATCAACTGTTTCTAATTTTAACGATAATTCAGGTGCAATCAAAATATCACCAAACGAAGTTGTTAATTTTACATTTGCTTTAGATGATTTCGGAATTGAAGCATCCACGTGACCATAGATAGATACAAGCGACAAAGGACCTTTTACATTTTGACTAAATTTAGCATCGATAGAACCATAAATCGTGTTGATTGTTGCAGGTCCCGTTACATTTTCTAACACTACATTGTTGTAACTTGCAGTTGCTTCAACTTCGTTTTCGATATTTTTGAATGTAATGGTACTTCCAAATTGAGATTGATGATTAAATGAAATTGTTACACCTTTTGGAACTAAAATTTTGATATTTGGAGGTGTCATTTGTTGTAGTTGTTTTACCTCGATTATACCATTTTTTTCTACAACATTTATTCCTAAATCAGTGTTGTCCTCAAGTCCTAATGAGTTGATCGAGCGCAATCCTTTTGCTCTTTCGTCATTATCTCGCGATCTTGTTTTTGTAGAAAAAACAATTTCGTTTCCGTTGTAACCTTCTACTGTTACGCGTCCAAGATCAAGGTTCAATTTTCCTTTACTTACAGCTAATTTGTACGTTTTCGAATTATCTTCATTCGCACTTTTCGATTCATTTTGTGCAAAAGTGTACGTAGACATCATCATAAAAGATGCAGCTACCAAAAATATTTTTCTTATCATTTTTTGATTTTTTTGTTAATTATTATTTTCTAAAAAGAACCGCGTACGCTTCGTCTTTCACAAACGGTTTTGTTGTAGGATCCAACACCATTTCTTGTAATTTATTTGTTAATTTCAAATCGATTTGATCGTTATTGATATGCGCAATCATTCCTATTAATTCCATTTGTACCATCGGATCATCTTGTTTCATAAAAATGTCTGTTAACTCTTTTGAAACGTCCGATTTAGGTAATTTTGAAGCAAGCGCTTCGAGTGCATTTAGTCGCACAATTGTATTGTTGTCATTTAAAGCTAAGTGGTATAAACTCTCTTTCAAATTGTGATCAATACTTGGTAAATCAGTTATTTTTGCAATTGCATCAATACGATTACTTGTTGATTCTTGATCATTTAATGAACTTAAAATTTCATTTTTAAGTGCTTCATCTATACCAATTAGTTCTTCTTTTGGTTGAACAATTTTTTCAACTTTTTTCTCTTTCTGAATTGTTACAAACTGAATTTCTTTTTTATTTTGTTCAGTTTTAATTTCAGTTGGATGAACAATTTCTGGTTGAATTTCTTCTACTTTTTTAACCTGCTTTTCTTTTACAATTTCAATTGTTTTTGGTGAATTTACTTGATCATTTTTTAATAAAAAATATCCACCAACACTCAATAAAACAAGCGCAGAAGCAGCAATACTCCAATTTTGAATTCTCCATTTCTTAGGCTGTTCAATTACCAAAGTTTTTTCTTCCTGTTTAGGAATCTCAGCCTGAATTCTTTTCCATAATTCTGCAGAAGGTTCTTTGTTTTCAAAGGCTTCTCTGTTTTTTTCGATATGTTTTTTTAAAGAATCATTCATTGCAAACGGTTTGTTGTAAGGTTTCGTAAATTTTCTTTTTTGCACGATGATATTTACTTCTCACCGTGTTGTGGCTCAATCCCAAAAGTTGAGCAATGTCTTCTTGCGGCATGTCTTCGAACAGAAATAGATTCACAATTGTTCTTGTGTCCGTTGGTAATTCTTCAATTGCTTGTTGCAATTCTTCAATTTTACCATCCAACATTTGTTTTTCTTCCATGCTTTCTTCGCTGTCATCAATAATATTTGCTCCAGCAACATCAGAAAAATAAACTTTGTTTTTTCGTAAATGTGAAATTGATTTATTAATCGCAACTCTACTGAACCAAGCACCCAAATTTTCGATGTTTTTCAACTTTTGAATATCAGAGAAAAGTGAAATAAAAATTTCTTGTGTCAAATCTTCCGCATCAGAAACTTCTGTGACCAAACGATAAACAGAATTGTAAACTGATTTCGAATAGCGATGATAGAGCTGAGTATAGCCAGCCTCTACACCAGATTCGCACCAATCTAATAGTTGTTTATCATTTATTGAAAAATTTTCTTTCTCCAAAATTTTCAAGGTTTCATTGTTGTTTCTATTGTATAGACGCAGCAAGTTTTTGAATGTTGCATCAATTTTTAAAAAAGTTTTTGAAATTTAACAATTATTGAATTATTCACCCTAATTTTCAGTGATAATAAGCAAAATTAAATTTCTAAAATTATCCTATTCATCTATATTCTTGATTATTTTTCTATTTTTGTTAGACACATAGTTAGTCGAAATTGAATATGAAAAAAATAGTTATCATCTTATCTTTGGTTGTAGGAGCCAAGTCTTTTGCGCAAGAAATTGAAGTCAAAAATCTTAAAAAACACGTTTATTTTTTGGCTGATGACAAAATGAAAGGAAGAGGAACTGGAAGTGAAGAAAATTTGAAAGCTGCAAAATATATTGCAAAAGAATTCAAAAAATATAAACTTCAACCTTTAGGAGAAGATGGATATTTTCAAGGATTTGAGGCGAAGGTAAAAAAAGTAAAAGTTGTTGACAGTATTCGTTCTGCAAAAAATGTGATTGCTTTTTTAGATAATAAAGCGGAGAAAACGATTGTGATTGGTGCACATTACGACCATTTGGGAGAAGGAAAGCAAGGAAGTTCTTTGGCGAAAGATAGTTATGGAATGATTCACAATGGTGCTGATGATAACGCTTCTGGCGTTGCTGGTTTGTTAGAATTGGCAAGATTTTACAGTAAAAATAAAGTGACAGAACCTGTTAATTTTCTATTCATTGCTTTTGGTGCAGAGGAATTAGGTTTGGTAGGGTCACGTTATTTTGTGAAACATCCAACGTATGATTTATCGAAAGTGCATTGGATGTTAAACATGGATATGATTGGTCGTTTGAACAAAGAATCTGGCGTTTCAATTATAGGTTATGGAACTTCTCCAACTTTCGAAACAATTTTTAATGAAATTAATCCGACTGATTTTGTTAAATTTTATACAGGTTATGAAGGTAGAGGCGGTTCGGATCAAACTTCGTTTTATGAGAAAGATATTCCAGTTTTATTTTTCCATACAGGCGGTCACGACGATTATCATAAACCAACTGACGATGCAGATAAAGTAGATTATGAATCGTTGAAAGGAATTCTTAATCTCGAAAAAGCTGTGATTGAAGGAAGTTTCAAAATTGAGATGATGCCGTTTAGAAGCACTGATAAAACTGAAAAATAATTGATAAAAATCTAAAATTATTTTTTTTCAATCCGTATTTTTGCAACAAATTTCAACGATTGAAAACGGATCTTTTATTAATCACACCACCTTTTACGCAATTAAATACACCATATCCTGGAACAGTTTATTTAAAAGGATTTCTAAACACACTTTCATATTCAACTTTTCAAGCTGATTTAGGTTTAGATGTTATCTTACAATTATTTTCAAGAAAAGGTTTAATTGATTTATTTGAATTTATTCAAAATCAAGAGATTGAATTAGGTGATAATAGTAAAAGAATGGTGATGTTAAGCGACGAATATATCGCAACTATTGATCCTGTTATCCGATTTTTACAAGGAAAAAATTCGACCTTAGCTGATTCAATTATTCAAGATGGATATTTACCAGAAGCTTCTCGTTTTGCAGAAGTTGAAGATTTGGAATGGGCTTTTGGTTCGATGTCTTTTCAAGATAAAGCGAAGCATTTGGCAACGCTATATTTAGAAGATTTATCGGATTTAATCATTGAGGCTGTTGATGAAAATTTTGGTTTTTCTCGTTATGCTGAACGTTTAGGAAGATCGGCAAATTCTTTTGATGAATTGTATCAAGAATTACAGAAAGACCCAACTTATATTGATAAAATTACACTTTCGGAATTAGAGAAATTAATTCAGAAAACGAATCCAAAAATGATTGGTTTTTCGGTTCCTTTTCCAGGAAATTTATATTCGGCTTTCCGTTGTGCGCAATATATTAAAGCAAATTATCCTGAAATTGTTGTGGACATGGGTGGAGGTTTTCCAAATACAGAATTGCGCTCTTTAAGCGATTCACGAGTATTTGAGTTCTTCGATTTTATTACATTAGATGATGGTGAAGCACCAACTGAACAATTACTAAAATATATCAACAATGAAGTTGAAGTTTCTGAGTTAAAAAGAACTTTTGCTCTTCAAAATAATCAAGTTTCTTATATCAATAATCAAACTGTTCGCGATTATAAATTTAGCGAAGTGGGAACACCAGATTATACGGATATCAAATTAGATCAATATATTTCTGTCATCGAAGTAGTTAATCCAATGCATCGTTTGTGGAGTGATGGGCGTTGGAATAAGCTGACAATGGCGCATGGTTGTTATTGGGGGAAATGTACGTTTTGCGATATTTCGTTAGATTATATCAAAATTTATGAACCAATTGCTGCAAAACAAATTGTGGATAGAATGGAAGAGTTGATTGAAACAACTCAAAATACAGGTTTTCATTTTGTGGACGAAGCTGCTCCGCCAGCATTAATGCGAGAAGTTGCGTTAGAAATTCTTCGAAGAAAATTAATTGTAACATGGTGGACAAATATAAGATTCGAGAAAAGTTTTACATATAATTTGTGTCGATTATTGAAAGCTTCGGGCTGTATTGCGGTTTCTGGAGGTTTGGAAGTCGCTTCGGATCGATTGTTGAAATTGATTGATAAAGGTGTAACAGTGGAGCAAGTTGCGGTTGTAAATCGAAATTTTACCGAAGCTGGAATTATGGTACATGCATATTTGATGTATGGTTTTCCGACACAAACAAAGCAAGAAACGATTGATAGTTTGGAAATGGTGCGTCAAATGTTCGAATTAGGAATTCTTCAATCAGGATTTTGGCATCAATTTGCGATGACAGCACATAGTCCAGTTGGGTTGAATCCAGAGAAATATCAAGTAATTAATCATAGCACCGAATTAGGAACTTTTGCGAATAATGATATGATTCACGAAGAAAAATCAGGTTTAATTCATGATCAGTTCTCGTATGGATTAAAGAAATCATTGTTTAATTATATGCACGGAGTTGGTTTTGAATTATCACTGAATGAATGGTTTGATTTTAAAGTTCCGAGAACCTCAATTCAACCAAATTATATCGAAACAGTTTTGAATAATGAAACTTTTGTAACGTATAAACCAACGCAAAAAGTGGTTTGGTTAGGAGGTAAGCCACAAATAGAATTTGTAACGAAAACAAAAAAAGGAAAAACTTTTGAGAATGCTGTTTTACAATTTCATACCAAACAAGATTATCTTGAAATTGTTGTAGACAAAGAGATTGGTGAATGGTTGGTTGATTTTGTTCAATACTTGAAAGAAAGTCCAAAAGCAGTTTCTTATCAACAAATGAAACAAAGTTTTGAAGAAAAAATACAAACTGATTTTGAGATTTTTATTTATTCAAAACAAGCAGAAAAATTAAAAGAAACAGTTTTACTGATTGTATAAACATAAAAAAACCTTGAATTATTCAAGGTTTTTT
>NZ_JAOCDJ010000060.1:0-8409 GCF_029840885.1 Empedobacter sp. GD03861 | reverse complement strand
ACCTGCTGGCCTTCTGTCTGTCGTGTCGTTGTATGCCTTGTCAATAGTGAGTTTTCCTGTCATTATCTGCTGTGTTTGTTGGCCTATTTGTCGGTGTATTTTTATTTTTTTGAAGCGTTGGGAAATTTTTAAAAACAATTTTGTCTGCGTTGGCAAAGTAAGCTCTTTTGCAATTTTTGGTCTGTGCGTTGGATTGTGCGAATTGCAAATGTGCTTGCTTTTAGCGTGGGCTTTCCTTTGGTTTCATAAATATTGATATTAAAAGTCCTATACCTACAACTACGTCAACTATGTTCCACATCTCTCTGCCAAGTGCAATTTTGAAAAACGGTTGAAACAGTAAGGCAAGTCCACCGAAAATTATCATTTCCATCTGTCTGCCTTGTTCGTGAGCTTGATAAGCTAATATTGCAAATCCAATTAGTCCTGCGAACCTTACAAACTGATAGTAGCCGTATGGCATATCTGCCAAACAAACAAAAAATAAAATCGCTAAGATTATTTTAATTGCTTTATCCATTGTCAATAATATTTAATGTAAAACAAGCCTGTTCCGGGTATGCCAAAACTCCAATACTTTCTACCGTCTGGACTTACACCAAAACGAAACCCTAAAAACCCAAAACTTGTTCCGACTCCCTTTTTGGATACGGTTGCTCTGAATGGGCCAATATTCTTTGATTTTCTAAAACGCCAAGCCATAACTACATAGTTTTAATCAATTTTATTGTGCTTTTTCCTAAACTCTTCAATTTTTTGTCTTGCTATTTTGTTTTGAACATTTGCAATTTCAGTCAATAATTCTTTATGTAAACCGTTCTCTATTTGTGTACGTTCTTTAGTTTGCACTTGTTCGGCTTCATACTCAATATCTCGAATTGTTTTTTGTTGTTTTAGATATTCAGATGTTCTTTCCTCTAATTCGAGTTCTAAGTCCTTTTCTTTTCTGTAAATAGCCCTGTCATAAGCACCAATTGGTGTTGCTATTTTAGCAATGGTTGGTAAAATCTCAATCGTAAAAAAGAGTATTCGGATCAACCATAACAACATAAAAATTGTAGCTCCTTCTGGAATTTCAGGATTATTTGGTGTTGCCAAATTTTCTAAAACCATAAAACGCAAAACAAATCCTTTTTTATCTTTGATTTTGTCTTGAAATTCATTTTTTGCTGTATCGGCTGTAGCAAGTCCTTTGTTTATGGAAGTGCTTGTTTGTACAATGTTGTCATTTAGTCTTTTTTGTTCTCCTTTGAGGTTAGCAATCCAATCATCAATGTATTTTTGTCTTCGATTTTTTAAGTCATCTAATCCCTTTCTGTCAAATTTGTTTAAATTGTCTTGTGCTTGTCTTCTTTGTGCGAGTTTGTTCTCGTAAGTTCTCCATTGTTGCGAGTTTCTGTTTTTTACATAACTTTCGCTACTATAATCATAATATGTTGGAACATTATTGTAGGCACTATTTGCTTCTGTTCGAGCTGTGTTTAACCTTCTTGTAAGAGCATCAAAATCATTTTGTTTAGTTTGAATTTCAGATTTGAGTCTGTCATATTCTGGGTCGCCTTTTGGTTCACCTTGTGATAACTGTGTTTCAACTTTTCCTAATACAAGACTGTCATTACTTAAAATACGTTGTTTATCTGATATTGCTTCATTTCTTTTAGATGCTTGTTGAACAGAATAAACTTGGTCAAGTTTATATTTGTCCATATGCAAGTCGATATTTTCCTTAAAAATCAACAATTCCAAAGGAATCGAGATAATAAAAGCAATCAAAACAGCCAAAACTGCTCTTGATAAAAAGGCAGGCCAAAAATTCTGTTTTTCTTTCGTTGGGTCTTTCTTTAATGTAACAACCATACTTCGGTCGATACTGAAAATTAACGAAGCCCAAATAATACCGAATACGATAGCGGATAAATAACTTTCTCCAAAATAATAACCTGCATAGCTTCCAGAAAAGAAAGCTAATAAAGTGGTCATAAAAATTGTAAAGCCTATTCCTGCTTGTCTGTTGTAATCTGTCGGGCAATCTTTTAAAATACTGATTTCTGCTCCTGACAATAGCCAAAAGAAATACTGAGTTTTTGAATATTTATATTTTTTAGGAGAAGTTTTGCTCATAATTCTGTTTAACTAGAGTGTAATTAGATTTTCTGTTTTTAAAAATTAAAAAATAGGGTGTAATGAAAACAAATGCTATCATTATCAATATGGCTATGCAGATGAATAAAATTACTTTTCCTTCTGTTTCTACAAACCAACTTTTATATAAACCTAAAGGCATTAGCCATAATTGTTCAAAGTTTCCAAGTGTCATTTTTCCTGTTTTCAAATAAAGTTGAAATAGGATTTGATGTTCAAAAAGGAATAAGCAAAAAGGAATAGCAAGTATCAATGTAAAAATTAAATTGATAAAAAATTGCGTTATGAATATTCCTGTTTTTGGATTGGTATGATGAACTTCGTTCAAAAACTTCATCCATTTATAAAAAATGAAAGTTACCAACGTAGCGACGAGAAACCCCAATATTAAATAGCTCGAAATAAATACTTTGTAACTCGTAATAACCGAAGCAAAAACAATCAGTATTTGAAACAAGAAAAACATTCCTATTCCTGCAATTTTATTGTGCAAGACAGGACAGTATTCCATTAGAAAGCAATCATAATTTGCCAGTTTCCAAAGTTTTTGTTGAATTTTTGTACTCATCTATTTCAGTATTTTTTGCAATGAGTTTAGAATATTGAATCTTTTTATCGGTTTCATTGCAGTTTGAAAACCGATTTGAGATTCATTGAGAATTGTCTCAGATAATTCCTTAAAATCCAATTCAAAACTTGGAATTAAATCCTTTCCATTAGGTAATCTTGGGATAATACTCGGATTGAATGTTGGAATATTTTGTACCTCAATTTTTATTTGTGAACTGGTTACGGAAAACAGTTCATTATTAGCTTTCAGATAAAAAACAGTTGTCCTTTTAGGTAAAATCTCAATTTCGCTTTTTCCTGTTACATCAATATCAGCCTGCATATTTGAGGACAATGTAATACTCGAAGCGTTATCAATTTCCCAACTCAATTTTACAGGTAAAGTTTCAACCACAAATTCCAAATCTGAAACAAACGATTTGATTTCAACTCTTTTGAAAACCTTAATCGTAATTTCTTTTTCTTCTTTTGTAATTCCGTCTAATGCTGTAACAATTACTTTGTAATTGGTGTGTTCCGTAGGCGAAATGGATTTCCCTCCTTTATTTGGAATAACCTCCATATTTCCCAACCAATGTAATTCTACTTTTTCTGCATTTTCAATATCCCAAACTAATTGTGTTTCTTTTCCGTATTCTATTTTTTGTTGTTTAGAACGAAATTCTTTGATTTTTGGAAGTGGAAGAACCGTTACGGATAGTTCATTTTCTGTTTTATCAAAGGCATTTTCTGCAAGTAACTTGTATATAGCTGTATTGGTTGGCGAAACAGAAATAGAATGCTTTCCTGTTACATTTCCGACACCATTGTTTATTGAAATTTTATCATAATTCTCAATATTCCACGATAATTCAATGGCTTTCCCTTTTAGAACTTCCTTTTCATTCGAGCCAAAATTGATTATTTTAGGTGCTTTTAAATAATGTTCAAAAGACGTAAGATTTAGATAATTATTTTCTGATAAATAGCTGTTCAAAATTCTTGTCAGACTTTTAATAGAATTAGATAGCTTTTGTAAATCGTTATAGATTTCAGAGTTTTCAAAATCTTTAAAGTCGGTTTCAGTAAAAAGTAGAAAATTCTCTTTTGTTTTTAATTCATACTTATTCCATAATTGGGAATTTTCGGACAAAGCGAGAATAGCAATATAAATCACTAATTCCGAAAAATAATCCGCTTTTAAAGATGCTTTTCCTGCTTTAAAACGTGAGGGATGTTGATAACCTTTTAATCCTGTAACTAATTCTTTTTGTCCTTCAATTTCAGGAATACAAATTGAATCATAATCTACAAGTTTGATACTTCCGTTTCGGTCAATCAAAATATTTCCTTCCTGTAAATCTCCGTGAGAAATTTTGTTTTCTCGTAGAGTTTTACACATTTCCAGAAAATCATTAGCAAGTTTAGTTAGTTTGTTCTTGTTGCCTAAATTTTCTTCAAGATATTCTTTTAGCAATTTTCCCTCAAGCCATTCCATTCGGATGGTGTCCAATAAATTTCCATTTACCAAAATTCCTTTTTCATCATAGATGAAATCAGCAAAATAGGGTAGTTCTTTTTCTGAAAGATATTTTGATATTTTTCGATAACGCTCTTTATATTCACCTTTTTCTTTGAGATTATGCCAAACTCTAAATGCCCATTTTTTATTCTGATGTTCCAATTGAAACACCATATTAAAACCACCAGTAAAACAATAAAGACTACCATTCTTGTTTAGTTTTGGTTTTGCTCCCAGCAATTCAGGCACTTTTAAAAAAGTGTCCGAATTTTTTATGGCTGTAATAATATCTTGTTGACTTACTGACATTCTTAAAATTTATCGAAAATTGACTTTACGTTGTTTATTCTTGGTTGTGGCTTTGTTTCTTTTGGTTTGTCCCATTTTGCCATTATTTTTTCAATAGGCAAAAGTTGCACTTCGTTTCCTTTGACTGCAAAACCATATTGAGGTTTTATGCTTTCAAACTTGTCATTGAATTGAGCAATAACAGTTGGTTGATTTTTAATAACGATGATATTTTCATCATTTAATCTTGCTTTAAATGTCCAATTATATGAACCTGTTATTACCGTAAAATCATCAACAATGCAAAATTTATTGTGCATAAGTTTGTCTTTAGCACCATCATTGATATTTCCAATATATCCGACATATCCATTGTTTTGCAACAATTCTTTAAAATCAACTCGTGAATTTTTGTTGAACTCGTGATTTGCTACAATGATATAAACTTGAACACCTCTGTTTTGAGCTTGAATAATGCTTTGGTAAATTTCAACATCAGTAAACCACGCAACACAAATTTTCAGACTTTTATTTGAAGCCGAAATTTGATTGATGATTTGATAGTGTATGTCTTCAAAATAAACCTCCGTCATTGCTAAAATTTATTCGTTATGTTGTTTACATCAGGAAGTTTTACTTCTTTTTTACTTGGCGGATTGGGTTGTTTGTCGAATTTGTCAAAAATATTGTCTTTGATAACTTCCATTCTGTCAATTAGTAAATTTTCTAATGGTTCTAATTGTTGAATATCACTTTTTGCTAACTGTTCTTTCATTTTATTGGTCAAATCCACAATCGTTTGATTATTGGATTGTGATAAACTATTTATTAAAATCGAATAGTTTACGTTAGTAAAATCCTCTTTTGAAAAAAGTAAATCTTCGGTTTCATAATATTTCTCCCATAAACTTGGTTGATTTTCAAATACAAGTAGCGATAAATAAATTACTAATTCTGAAAAGTAATCCAGTTTAGGGTTTACAAACCTGTTTGCAGACCGTGACGGATGTTGATAACCGGGCAAACCTTTAATTGAATCAGTCATTCCTTCAAGTGGTTTGATGTACATTGAATCGTAATCAATAATCGTTAAACTGCAATCAGGATTAACCAAAATATTTCCGTGTTGCAAATCTCCGTGAGCAATATTTTGCTGATGAAAATAAGCAATCATTTCTTTAAAATTCTCTCGTACTTTAGAGATTGAAGTAGGATTTGAATGTATATTATCGTTGATAAAATCTTTCAAAGTTTTTCCTTCAACCCAATCCATTAGTACAATAGGGTAGATGTTCCCATTGATAAGAAGTGCTTCTTCCAAATACTTAAAATCGCAGAAATAGGAATTGTTCAGATTTGCTAAATAAGTCGATATTTCCTGACTTCTTCGTTTAGCATCTCCAATGTCGGCAATCCAACAACGTAAAGCTACTTTTTGGGAATTACTTGTATGAAACGGAAAAACAGTTGTATAACCTCCTGAATATTGAATAACACGAGAACCTTTTTGGATAATCGTTCCTCCGATGAGTTCGCTTGCTTTAAAGCTAACTTGCGGATTTCGCATTGCTGTAACTATATCAGTTCTTGAAGGATAAATATTTGCCATACGTTAGAATTTATCAAAAATTGATTTAGTTTTTGGATTGTCGGAAACTATATTCTGAATTGGTTCAGATGATTTTTCTTCTTCCTGATTTTGTTCTGAAAGATTATCATTTTCGACAGTCAAATTATCCTCTTCTGTGTTTTCTTTTACACTTTCATCAAGCTGTTTTTCCTCCTCTTTTTTTTCCTCCGAACTTTCTTTTTCGCTACTCTCGTTCTCAGTTGATTGTTCAACTTGCTTGATTATCTCATTTTCAGAATTTTCTTCTTTGGCAGATTGTTCTTCTTCCTTGTTTTCTTCTTCATTTTCGCTTAAAGAATGTTGAGAAGAAACTTCTTTTTTTTTAGCTTCTTCAAGTTTCCCTGCTTCTTCTTTAATAAGCTCTGATAAAAGAGTTACTTCGATATTAGAATAGGAAAATTCTTTTTTGCCATCGTCAAAAAGTTCGAGTATCAAAACTGCGGAATCATCGTCATTCAATCGGTTTGCATTTCTTTCATTTGCAATTGTTTCAAGATATTGTTCTTGGGTTTTGATGTTGTCAAGTGTCTGTTTGGCTTGTTCTGTGTTTTGTAAAAACCATTCAGCAAGAGCATCGGTCATTAAATAAAAAGTTCCTTCTTTTATTTTTTCTCCTTTAATTGGTTTTTTTTCTCCTTTATGAGAATTCCCAATACTTGATAAATAATCAGGGAAGTTATCAAATACAATAGGTTCGGGTTTAGTGGATAATTTAATTTCAATCTCTGTTGAACCCTTTGGAATGAAAAACAAAAAACTATCTCCTAATGCTTGTGCAATCCATTTTTGGTCAGACTCTAAAAATTGAAGTCCTACAAAAGTTGCCAACGCAGGGTCTTTCCTATTGTATTGAGATTTTGTAAACCATTTGGTTTCGGGTTGATTTACAATTTCATCAATTTTGGATTGCCATTCTTTTTGACTTTCAACAATAAATTCATTGTTATCTTTCCAATCTTTTTGATTGACATATTTATTTGCCAATATATCCGACCAAATTTTTGGAAAAAACGATTTTGAAACACCGTCAGAAATAGCGAATTTATTATGCTCAATGTTTACAGCATAATTATCCGCACAATCTGAATATAATTCTGATTTCTTACTTGTTATGAATCCTTTTATATTAATTTTCATTTCTTAAATAATTCTGTCTGTTCCTCCAGATGAACCAAAATTGATAAACTTGATAAGGGTTTCAGGACCAGCATTTGAAACAAAACCTCTTGAATCTACGTCTGTTACAAATTCGTGTTTTCTTGCGGCTTCACGGTATGTTTCAGGTACTTTACTTGAAATTTTGAAAAGTATTTTTCCTTCTTCATCTGAAACTTCGCTTTCGGTTGATGAAAACTTTGTTTCGTTAAATGGTGGTTGTCCTAAATGAACATTGAAAATTAGAGGATTTCCATCACCAGTATTGATATTCATAATACTATTTGCGGTTGATATTGTTTTTTCAATATCGTCCAATGGATTTCCTCCTGTGTATGGCATTCCGTCTGATACGTTTATAATTACAGGTGCAGGATTATCAGGTTTTTTAGTTATCCAACCATCAATTAATTGCTTTGCAAAATCAAGAGCTTCTGCCATTGGTGTTAATCCGTTTCGAGGACAAGTCGGTTCTACATACATAGCCATTTCTTCCTCAATTTCGACTAAACCTCCAGCACCGTCCGATACTTTCTTTTTTATTTTCTCAACTCTTAAAGGACTATCAGCAAAGGCACTTAAATAGTCGGAACGAATATCATCAACTGAATTTCCGCCTTTTCCACCATAGCCAATAAGAGATAAAAACACTCTGTCTTTAATTTTATCTCCTGCACTATTTGTGAAAATTAAATCGTTAATTGTTCTGTTGATAACGAGAGAGGTAAACTCTGCTTTGTTTTTTCCACCTGTATAATCTTCTCCCATAGAACCTGATTGGTCAATCAAGAAAATGATGTAACCAGGATTTGCGGAACTCCATTGTTTTGAATTGTTACTCATAATTTATTTTGTTTTAAAAGTTTCATATTTCATCGGTGAATTGGCAAAAAAATGGCTCTTTTGGTTTTTTGAAGCGTTGGCTTTGTGTGTCGGCAAAAACCAAATGTGCCATTTGTGCGGTTGGCTAAAATTGTTTTTAAAAAATGTGCGTTGGGAAAAAATAAAAATACAGAAGCGTTGGCTTTTGGGTCGGCTGTCTGTCGGTTCAATTGTCCCGTTACTTTATGTTTATTTCTGTCGTTCATTTTTGCTGTGTCGTCTTTTAGGCTTGCAGGTAACG
>NZ_JAOCDJ010000006.1:0-156045 GCF_029840885.1 Empedobacter sp. GD03861 | reverse complement strand
TATTAATTAGCTCCTTTTTTATTTTGATGTTTTTTGGCGTGCAATTCTTTCAATGTTGCTTTTTGTTCTGGCGTAAAAACAGCATTGATTTCATTAAACTCCTTTTGACGAACTTCTTTCATTTTCTTTTTCAATTCCAGTTTTTCGTCTTTGTAGCTGTCTTCAATTTGTTTGATTTTAATGACTTGCGCATCTGTCAAGTTCAAATCTTTTTTTAATTGTTGTAATTTCTGCTCTCTCGATCCTTCATTTCTGTCTTGCGCTGAAGCAGTTGTTAAAGTGAAAGCAATTAATCCTAATCCTACATATTTATAAAATGCTGTTCTCATAATTATCAACTTTTTTTGTTTTATTTATTCTTAAGACTTCAAAAAATTAAAAAGGTTTAAAACGATAAATGTTAAAATTTTTCGGTTATGATGAAATCTTTTAAAAGATGTAACATTTGTGATGAATAATCGACCAATATTTTTTAAATTATTTTTGAAATCGATTAAACCTTTTCCAAAAAGGATTGTCAAACAAGTTGTAAAATTATAAAACTACAAAACGAAAAATTAAACAAATGAGGTTAAGAAGTTTATTTGCTTTGATTTTTATTTGTGTTTGTGCAGGATTGAATGCGCAAGAGCTTTTAAAAATTAAAGGGAAAGTCTTATCAAGTGAAAACAAACCTGTAGAATACACTACAATATCGCTTGAAAGCTCGGAAGATGGAGTTGTGGCAGAAGCGGCAACGGATGCAAAAGGAGAATTTACAGTAGAAGCAAAGGCTGGGCAATATGTTCTTGTGATTGAGCCATTGGGATACGATGTAATAGAAAAACAGATTAATTTAGAATCTGCATTAGATCTAGGTACTTTTACTGTAAAAACGACGCAAACAGTTTCGTTAGGAGCAGCAGTTGTAACAGCGGAAAAGCCAATTTATAAAGTAGAATTGGACAAAAAAGTGTATGATATGGCGAATGATCCAATGTCGCAAGGTCAAACATTGTCTGATGCTTTAGCAAATGTACCATCGGTTTCTGTTGATGCAGAAGGAAATGTTTCGTTGAGAGGAAATGATAATGTAAAATTCTTGATTGATGGAAAACCTTCGGGAATGTTGGGTGTTTCTGATGTAGCAGAAGCTTTAAAAAATATTCCAGCCGAAAATGTTGAGCGTATCGAATTGGTGACAAATCCTTCTGCACGTTATGAAGCTTCTGGTTCTGCGGGAATTATTAATATCATCCTTAAAAAGGGAACAAATACAGGTTTTAATGGTTCTGTAACGTTGAATGGAGGTATTCCTAAAATGGTTGGAGGAAACGTCAACTTAAACTACAAAACAAAAAAATATAACATCTATACTACTTTAGGTACACGTTATATGGATAGAGAAGGGGAAGGAAATGCTTTGACAACAAACTATCCGAATGGAATTATTTCTGATTATAGAAAAACAGATACGAACAACAATAGAATTCGTAGAAACTATAATGCACGTTTAGGAGGTGAATATTATTTAGATGATAAAAATACATTAGGAGCTTCTGCAGGATATCGTTATAATAATGGGAATAATATTAATGATGTTAGATACTATTATTATGATGCATTATGGAATCAAACAGATAAAACAGCTCGTATCGAAAATGAAAAAGAGTTAGAAAAAAGTTTTGATGCGGATTTTAACTACAAACACGCTTTTGATACAAAAGGACATGAGTTTACTTTTACAGGACGTTACTCGTACCAAAAAGAAGACGAAAATGGAATTATTCGTAATTTAAATGCAAGTGATGCATTGACAGGAAATGAAAGAACATATAGTTTAGAAACTCAAAATTCTGCAGTTTTTACAGCAGATTATGTTCGTCCAATTGGAGAAAAAGGGAAATTTGAACTAGGTGCACGTGTTGATTTGAGTGATACGAAAACAAATAGTGGAAATAATACAATTAATACGGACGGAACAGAAACTCCAAATAAAGCTTTCTTAGCTGATATAGATAATCAACAAAATGTATATGCTGGATATGTGCAATACGGAAATGCAATTGGAGAAAAATTCCAATACTTTGCAGGTTTACGTCTAGAAAGTTCTGATATGGAAATTGCAAATCATTCAGAAGGAACTACAATTTCAAAAAAATATACAGATTTATTCCCAACATTAACATTGAATTATAAATTGACAGATAAAAATGAGATGCAATTAAGCTACTCTCGTCGTGTTCGTCGTCCAATGGGATTCATGTTAATGCCATATTTTTCTAGTGTAAATGCATTAGATGTTCGTCGTGGTAATCCAGATCTTAATCCAACATATACTAATTCATTCGAATTATCGTATATCGCAACAGTTGGTAAATTGATGGTGACACCAAGTTTATTCTACCAAAGAACAACTGATGTGATTAATGATTTCCAAACATATAATTATATCGAATCAGGAAATCCTTTAAAACCATATAATCAAGCATTTGAAACGATGCCAGTTAATGCAGGAAATGAAGACCGTTATGGTTTAGATTTAACTGCTACTTATCGTCCTTTCAAATGGTGGAATTTAATGTTTAATGTCAACTTGTTTGGATACAATAGAACAGGTTCTTACTCAGCAATAATTTCAGATTATTTAAATCCAGATACAGGAGTTACAGAGTCGAAAGAATTTACACAAAGTTTCAAAGGAGATGGATTTAGTTCTCGTGGACGTTTATCATCAAACTTTATTTTACCAAGTGATTTTAAATTACAAATTGCAGGTAATTATATGGGAGGAATGAAAACTGCTCAACAAAAAACAGAAGATAACTTATCAATGGATTTATCTTTATCAAAAGATTTATTGAAAAAGAGAGCTTCTTTAACATTAAATGTTCGTGATGTATTCAATTCTCGTAAAAGAGAGCAAACAACTTTCTACGAAGAATCAGAAAACTATCAAAGTATGCGTTGGATGAAACGTTCTATTAACCTTTCATTTACGTATCGTTTCAAAAATACAAATGAGAAAGAGCAACGTGGTAAACAACAACGTTCAAATGGAGAAGAAATGGGAGGTGGAGAAGAAATGCAAATGCAATCAGCTTCTTAGTAGTTTGAAAATAATCGAAAAAAAAAGGATCGCAATTGCGATCCTTTTTTTTTATCATTTGAATGAAAACGAATTATTTGTTTTTCAACAAATCACGAATTTCAGCCAATAATTCTTCTTGTGTTGGTCCAGCAGGAGCAGCTTCTTCAGCAGGAGCTTCTTTTTTCAACTTGTTAATTCCTTTAATCATTACGAATAAAGCAAATGCAACAACTGTAAAAGAAATAGCAGCAGCTAAAAAGCTACCATATTTAATGGCTGTTCCTGGAATTACTAATGCTGCTAAATTTTCAGCATGAATGGCTTTCAAAGCTGGATTTAAAAGTGCTGGTGTAATGATATCTTCAACTAAAGAAGTAACAATTTTACCAAATGCACCACCGATAACAACACCGACAGCTAAATCTACTACGTTGCCTTTTACAGCAAACTCTTTAAATTCTTTAAAAAATCCCATAAGTTTAAATTTATTTCTAAGTTTATAATAATTCTAAGGTTGATTGGTATCTAATCTATTTTTAGATGAGATAAATAAGTATAAACCGATTAACATAAAAGGAATACTTAAGATTTGACCGTTGTTTAATCCTATATTCAACATTTGAGCAACTGCTTCTTCTCCTTGATTTTCTTTATAGAACTCAACAACAAATCGTATTAAAAATAATAAAAATAAGAATATGCCTAACAAAGCTCCCAAATATTTTGTCTTATCTGTTTTGTTGTACATATAAAGCATAATAATTCCTAAGATAACATATCCAATCGCTTCATAAATTTGAGCTGGATGACGAGGAATTACTTCTCCATATCCCAAACTTTGTTGATGAAATTTTACTGCCCAAGGTAATTCTGATGCCTTTCCTACAATTTCTGAGTTGTAAAAGTTTCCAATTCGAACCGCAGCTCCACCAAAAGGAACAACAACAGCCATACGGTCTAATAACCACAATACATTGCGATGCAAATATTTTCTACTAAATAAATAGGAAGTTAAAATGACACCCAATGCTGCTCCGTGACTTGCAAGTCCACTAAATCCTACAAATTCGTAATCTTGTAATAGACCAAAGAAAGCACTTTGTCCTGGTGAATGTTGTACAGGTAAGAAAACTTCGATTGGTCGTTCGATAAACGCTGCTGGATCATAAAAAATATATTCTCCAAGTCTTGCACCTACAATTGCTCCAATAAATGTGTAAAGGAATAAAGGATCAAGTAGTTCTTTTTTCTGATTTTCTTTCTTGAAAATATTTGACATCAAATACCAGCCTACGACAAAGGCAACTATCCAACATAAACTGTAAATATGTACTTTGAATCCTGCTATTTCAAATAAATAAGGTTTTGGATCCCAATCGATAAACGAAATTAAGTTAATCATTAATTTTTCTTTTTAGGTACAGGGTCGTATCCATGTCCTCCCCAAGGATGACAGCGACCAATTCTTTTTGTTCCGAGCCACAAACCTTTTAGCAAACCATGTTCTTTTAATGCCTCTATCATATAAGAAGAGCAAGTTGGTTGATATCTACAATTGCTTCCCATCCAAGGAGAAATCGCTAATTGATAAAATCTTACCAACAGAATAAATGGTGTAACCAAAATTTTGTTCATCTCACAAAGTTAATCAATAACCGAAATAAAAAAGAATCAATCTAAAAAGTTTATGCTTTTGCAGATTGATTCTCTATACGATACGTGCTTAACGCATATTATTTTTTAGTATAACTCGCTGGATCTAATGCTTTGTAAGACCAGTTTTGTAAAAACTCTAACACAACTTTCGGATCATGTCCTTTCACTTCTTTGCTTTCAAGATAAGCTGAGTTTTGTGTGTGAATTAAATTTCCTTTCTCATCTAAAATTACAAAAACAGGAAATCCAAAACGCTCTGGGTGTTTCAATGCAGCTAACGTTTCTTCGTTTTTATTTTTTGGAGAATAATTTACATGAACCACTTCATAATTATTCGCAATATAATCTTTTACTTCTTGATTTTCTTTTGTCAATTTATCAAACATCACACACCAAGCACACCAATTACCACCAATTTGTAATAAAACGTGTTTATTTTCTGCAGAAGCTTTTTGTACCGCATTCGCAATATCTACTTTCGGATTTGTTTCTTCGCTATAAATTTTTGGTTTTTCTGTTTGTTGACCAAATGCAAAACTTAATGATAAAATCATTAAGCTAAAAAACATAGTTAATTTTTTCATTTCAAATTCTAAATATTAAGTCGAATTTACAATAAAAAATTATGCCGAAAACGTTTTTCTACGAATTAATAATCGTATAGTATAAATTTAGTTTTTCTTGAACCGAATTTATTTCATTATTTTTTTCGTTTTGATTAAATTGATTAATCATATTGATAGAGAATTTTGATTCAAATTCTAAACGATCCAATTCAATTTCATAAAAATTAATTTGATGATGAATTTGCGTGAAATAATAATTTACCAATTCAACATACATCAATCTAAGTTCTTGATTTACTCTGATAAATTCGACAAATTCTTGCAATTCGACCAAAAACTCAATCATTTGTTTATTGATTTCTGATTGTTTATCTTTTAGTTCAATCTTTTTCAAATAATCAGTTGATAAAGCAATTTTATCACCCAAAAGTTGGTGCTTTCTTGTTAAAATTAAAGCACATTCTAACGCTTTCTTCATCATTTTAATTTTTATTCTAACACAAAGAAAATAAATCTAAATGCCAAAATATGTCGCCCAAAAAATCATTCATTTTGACAAAACATTCCCTAACTTTGAAATCTAAACAAGATTTTATGAATGCGCCTTTAGCTGAAAGAATGCGTCCAAAAACGCTTGAAGAATACATTAATCAAAAGCATTTGGTGGGCGAAAACGGACCAATAAAAATGATGTTGCAACATGATATGATTGCTTCGATGATTTTTTGGGGACCGCCAGGGACAGGAAAAACGACACTAGCTCAATTGATTTCCGAATTAACTGATCGACCATTTTATACGTTGAGCGCCATAAATTCTGGTGTGAAAGAAGTGCGTGAAGTAATTGAAAAAGCAAAGAATCAAAATTTGTTTTCGGGAACGAAAAATCCGATTTTATTTATAGATGAAATTCATCGTTTCAATAAATCACAGCAAGACAGTTTGTTGGGAGCGGTAGAAACTGGTTTGGTGACTTTGATTGGAGCGACAACCGAAAATCCAAGTTTCGAAGTTGTACCAGCTTTGCTTTCGCGTGCGCAAGTTTATGTATTGAAACATCTCGAAAAAGAAGATTTAGTTGATTTAATCGAACGAGCTATAAAAAAAGATACGGTTTTATCTAAATTAAATATTGAATTAGTTGAAACAAATGCATTATTAAGATATTCGGGTGGTGATGCAAGAAAACTGTTGAACGGTTTGGAGTTGGTGATTAATAGTTTTTCTCCAACAGATAAAATCATCATCAACGATGAAATTGTGCATGAACGTATTCAGCAAAATTTAGCACGTTACGATAAAACGGGAGAACAGCATTACGATATTATTTCGGCTTTTATCAAATCGATTCGTGGTTCAGATCCAAATGGAGCGGTTTATTGGTTAGCTCGAATGATTGAAGGTGGTGAAGATTTGAAATTTATTGCGAGAAGAATGTTGATTTCAGCTTCCGAAGATGTGGGAAATGCAAATCCAACAGCGATGATTTTGGCGAATAATACATTTCAAGCTGTTTCGGTGATTGGTTATCCAGAATCTCGTATTTTATTGAGTCAATGTGCGGTTTATTTAGCAAATTCTCCAAAAAGTAATGCAACTTATTTAGCGATTGGTAAAGCGCAACAAGTTGTGAAACAAACAGGGGATTTACCTGTTCCGTTGCATTTACGAAATGCACCAACTAAGTTGATGAAAGATTTGGATTATGGAAAAGAATATAAATATTCGCACGATTTTCCAGGAAATTTTGCTGAACAAGAATTTTTACCAAATGAAATTTCGGGGACGACTTTTTATGAGCCAGGAAATAATAAGCGAGAACAAGTGGATAAACAATCGCTGAATCAAAAGTGGAAAGGTAAGTATGGATACTAAAAATAAAAATCTCAGTTAATCAAGTTTAACTGAGATTTTAAGGTTTGGTTGATTTTTTTGGTTTAGATTGGTTTTATATGATAATAGGTTGGTGATTGTATATATACAAGGTTTGTGCCAAAACTTAATAAAAAGTAAAAAATTGATTAAAAAAAAGAAAAAATTAAACTTTTTCGATCAAAAAAAGGAATTTTAATTTATAAAATAAAGAAAATGAAACAAATACAAATTATAAACGGACCTAATTTAAATTTACTTGGCGTTCGCGAACCAGAGATTTATGGAACACAAACTTTCGAAGATTTTTTTGAACATGAATTGAGAAAGCAATTTCCAGAAGTTTCGTTGCATTATTTTCAATCAAATCACGAAGGAGATATTATTGATAAATTGCACGAAATTGGTTTTAAATATGACGGAATTATCTTGAATGCTGGTGCGTATACGCATTATTCGTATGCGATTGCAGATGCGATAAAAGCGATTACAACAAAGGTGATAGAGGTTCATATCTCTGATATTTATGCACGCGAAGATTTCAGAAAAAATAGTGTAACAGGTGAAAGTTGTCTAAAAATTATTTCAGGAAAAGGTTTACCAGGTTATGTTGAAGCTGTGAATAATTTTGTGAAATAATTAATAATCATTATCTTAACAAGTTTAAAGTCTATCACCAATGAAGAAAATTATTTTAGGATTAATCTTCGGATTAACCATTGTTAGTTGTAATTCGAAAGCTGATAAACACAATGCAGAGCAAAAAGCTCAGGCAATGACAGCTTGTGAACAAGCGGCAATAATACCAGGAATATCTGCAGCTAAAAAAGAATTGATTACAAAATATTGTGACTGTTCGACAGATAAAATGATGGATGAATTTACGTATACAGAAATGATGCAAATGAATAATCCAACACCTGAATTACAAGAACGATTAATGAAAGTGATTGAGCCTTGTATGAATGATTTGAAAACAAAATCTGCTGAATTAGGAGAGTGATAAACAAAAAAGTCGGAACAACGTTCCGACTTTTTTAATATTCTTTTTTGTATTGTTCTTTCTTGAATTCGTCTACAAGATGTTCGTTCAAACTATCAATATAGCCTAAGATTTCTAATTTACCAATTTTACTCGAAGCCGAACTTGTAAATATTTTTGGTAATTCTTCCCAAGTTTTTAACAACTCGTTTTTGTAGTGATTCAAGTTTTTTTGCATTTGTGTACTCGTTAGTTTATCTAATTTTGTAAACACAATTGCAAATGGAATTTGTTTGTTTCCTAACCATTCCATAAACTGTAAATCTATTTTTTGAGGCGTGTGTCGAGAATCAATCAATAAAAAAACATTCACCAAGTTCTTGCGAAACTCAATGTAATCATAAATCATTTTATTGAAACCACCGCGAACACCTTTTGGTGCTTTAGCAAAACCATAACCTGGTAAATCGGCTAAATACCAAGTGTCGTCCATTTCGAATGTATTAATCAATTGAGTTTTACCTGGAGTTGCAGAAGTTTTAGCTAATGCTTTTTTATCTGCTAACATATTGATTAATGATGATTTTCCAACATTAGAACGCCCAATAAATGCGTATTCTGGTTTGAAAGGATCTGGACAATCTGTATATTTTTGCGAACTTTTTACGAATTCAGCTTTTTTAATCATAATTATGCTTTAGTGGCTGGATCTAATTGTTTTTCGATTAGCCATTTGTATAAAATTTCGTTGAATAATTCAGGGTGTTCCATCATTGGAGCGTGCCCACATTTATCAATCCAAAATAAAGAAGCGTCTGGTAATTCTTCTTCAAATTCTATTGCAACTTCTGGTGGAGTTACATTATCTTGTTTTCCCCAAATCAAACAAACAGGCATTTTGATGTCTTTTAAATCATCTTTCATGTTAGATTTGATTGCGTCTCTTGCAATATATAAAGTTTTGATAGCTTTATTTCTGTCATTTACAGTGTCAAAAACATCATCTACAATTTCTTTTGTAGCGATAACAGGATCGTAAAAAACTTCACGCGTTTTACGTTCTACATATTCGTAATTACCACGTTTTGGGTAAGTTTCTCCAAAAGATTTTTCGTACAAACCAGAACTTCCTGTTAAACAAAGTGCTTTTACATATTCTGGATGTCTGTGACAAACCATCAAACCAATATGTCCTCCTAAAGAATTTCCAACTAAAATAGCTGGTTCTTTAACGACTTCTTCAATAAAATTTGCAACATGTTTTGCAATATTTTTGATATTAGTATTGATGACAGATAAAGAATATAATGGCAATTCTGGTGCGAAAACCTTATATCCTCTTTGTGCATAATAATTTGTAAGTGAGCTGAAATTGCTAAGTTCACCCATTAATCCATGAAGCAAAACAATTGGTTGTCCCTCTCCTTCTTCTATGTAAGAGAACTTATCTTTTTTCTTTAAGCTAAAAAACATTTACTCGATATTAAGTCGACAAATTTAATTAATTATATTTTTTATTTCGTGGTTTATATGAAAAACTTTAACAATCCATATTAATCACTTATCAAAACAAGGTCTATATAAACATTATTTCTCATTTTATACATGGGGTTTGCGTTAGAAAAAACATAACTATCTGATACTAAATTTTAAATTGTTGATAACTATTTCAATAAAAGTGGTAAAAAATGGTAATTTGTGGTAATATTTTCTTTATTTTTGGAAAAATTCTATCATGAATTCATTAATTGGAACATATGAGTGTAAGGTAGATACAAAGGGTAGGCTCCCAATACCAGCGGGTTTGAAGAAACAACTTGCTGAATGTTTGGAAGATGGCTTTGTGTTGAAAAGATCTGTGTTTCAAAATTGTTTAGAACTGCATCCAATGAAAGAATGGGAAAAAGTGATGAATGATTTGAATAAATTGAATCGATTTGTGAAGAAAAACAATGATTTTATTAGAATTTTTACGGCTGGATTAAAAATTGTCGAAGTTGATGCAAATGGAAGGCTACAGATTTCAAAAGATTTAGTGAAATTTGCAGAAATTAATAAAGAAGTTGTTCTGAATTCTTCTGTAAACATGATCGAGATTTGGGATAAAGACAAATATGAAGAGTCGATTAATGTAGATGATTTAGATTTTGCTTCTTTGGCAGAAGATGTAATGGGAAATTTAGGAGAAGATGAGTGAATATCATAATCCAGTATTATTAAAAGATAGTGTTGATGCGTTAATTATTAACGAATCAGGTATATATGTAGATTGTACGTTCGGGGGTGGAGGACACTCACGTGAAATATTAAGTCGTTTGGATCAAAATGGGAAATTATTTTCATTTGATCAAGATGTAGATGCGGTTCGCAATAAAATTGATGATGATCGATTTGAGTTAGTTGAGCAAAATTTTAGATTCTTGAAAAATAATTTAAGATTTCGTGGAATAAAACAAGTTGACGGTGTTTTGGGTGATCTAGGAGTTTCTTCTCATCAGTTTGATACGCCAGAACGTGGTTTTTCAACTCGCTTTGATGGAGAATTGGATATGCGAATGAATCAGAATGCAAAATTATCTGCCAAAACAATTATTAATGAATACGAAGAAGAAGATCTTGCTCGTGTTTTTTATGATTTTGGAGAATTGCAAGGTTCGTATCGTTTGGCGAGAGAAGTTGTGAAAGCAAGAGCAGATAAACAAATTAATACAATTGATGAGTTGAAGCAGATTTTTTCATTCATTCCAAAAATGAAAGAAAATAAATTTTTCGCTCAAATGTTTCAGGCATTACGCATCGAAGCAAATGATGAAATGGCTGCATTGAAAGAGATGTTGACGCAATGTGGAGAAGTGATAAAACCGGGTGGTCGCTTGGTGATTATTTCGTATCATTCGTTAGAAGATCGCTTAACAAAACGCTACATGAAAAACGGAATGTTTGAAGGTGAACCTGAACGTGATGTTTTTGGAAATTGGTCGGCACCTTTCAAACCTTTACAATCAAAGGTGATTGTGCCAACGCAAGAAGAAATTAATGAAAATCCAAGAGCGCGTAGTGCGAAAATGCGTATTGCGGTTCGTAATGAGGATTAAGAAATAGGAATGGCAAAAAAGAAAAAAATATTACCAGAGAAAAAAACTTTTACAGGTTTGTTGAGAGGTGAGTTTTTAATCAAAACTGGCTCAGAACAAAACTGGAAGTTCATGTTGTATCTGGTAGGTTTGGCTTTTTTGAGTATTTCGAGTTCGCATTTAGTTGATCGTAAAGTGGTTCGAATCGCTGAATTACAAGATAAAGTAGAAGATTTAAAATCTCAATATACAGATAAGCATCGCGATTTGATGCGTATGCAATTAGAAACGGAAATTTTGGAGCGTACAGCAGTGTATGGTTTGAAAATTCCAGATAAACAACCTTATTATATAGTAGACAAAGTTTATGACGAAGTCAGCGAAAAATAAAAACAATATTGTCATCAAAGGATGGGTATTTGCCGGCGCACTTGCGATTTGGGCCATCTTTATTGTTGTTTTTATGTTTCGAATTAATATTGTAGAAGGGGTTGAATTAGAGCGTTTTGCTGAAAAGAATAATTTTAGATTAGATACCGTTACGGCGGAGCGTGGTAATTTATATGCTTCTAATGGTGCATTAATGGCTACAACTGTTACAAAACACAATGTTTATGTGGATTTGACGGTGATCAAAGATGAATTATTTAAAACAGAAATGCACAATCTTGCCGATTCTTTAGGTAAGATGTTTACAAAATCACCTTCTTATTTTTACGACAAATTTTCGACAGAACGTAAAAAGAAGAATCGCTACATGATGTTAGTAAAAGATTTGGATTATGAGCAATATCAACGCATCAAAAAATTTCCAATCTTCAACAAAGGTCAAAACAAAGGTGGATTTATTCATGAAACTGAGTCAAAACGAGAATTAATTGTTCAAGACATTGGTGTTCGTACAATTGGTTACGATGATCAACGCGGAAAAGTTGGGTTAGAAGGAGCTTATTCTGACTTATTAAGCGGTATTGAAGGTCGTCGTTGGGAGCAATTTATGGGACGTGGAAAATGGAAACCAATGAAAAGTTGGGAGCAAGAGCCCCAAGCGGGTTCATCAGTTTACACAACAATAGATGCCGATTTACAAATGGTTGCTTATGATGCTTTGTACAAACAACTTTCTGAATTTGAAGCGCAACACGGAAGTGTTGTTGTGATGGAAGTTCAGACAGGGAAAGTTCGTGCAATTGTGAATTTATCTCGCAAAAAAGACGGAACATATATCGACGATTATAACTATGCGGTTGGTGAAGCTGCAGAGCCAGGATCTACTTTCAAAACGGTTTCGTTGCTAGCTGCAATGGATGATGGTTTTATCAATAAAAATTCGACAGTAGAAACGGGAGGTGGAAGTTATAAATTCTATGGTCGTACGATTACAGATACACACGGTTATGGAACATTGACTGTAGATGGCGTGATGAAAAAATCGTCTAACATTGGTACAGCTAAAATTATAAATAAATATTACGGAGAAAACCCGAAAGCTTTCTTCAAAAAAATGGATAAATGGCATATGACTTCGCCTCTTGGAGTAGATATTCTTGGAGAAGGAAGTCCAATTATGCACCGTCCAGATAGTAAATCTTGGAGTAATATTACGTTGCCTGTAATGGGTTATGGGTATGGTTTACAGTTAACTCCAATTCAAATTGTGACTTTCTACAACGCAGTGGCAAATAATGGTAAAATGTTGAAGCCATTATTTATGGATAAAATCACGCGTAAAGGTGAACCTGATAAAGTTTTCGAGCCTGTTGTTTTAGTGGATCAACTAACTTCTTTGGAAAATGTAAAACAGATGCAAGAAATGCTTCGTGGTGCAGTAGAACAAGGAACGGGACGTATTATTAGTAATAGTAATTACGATATTGCTGGTAAAACTGGTACTGCTCGTGTTGATTATTGGAAGCGAGATGGTAAAGGAATGCAATATCGTGCTTCATTTGCAGGATATTTTCCAGCAGAAAAACCAAAGTATTCTTGTATCGTAGTTGTGCACAAACCAAATACAGCCAAAGGGTTTTATGGAGGTAGTGTAACAGCTCCGGTTTTTAAGAAAATTGCCGATTGGGTATATTCAAAAACTCCCATACCTTTGCCACGCGATTTAGTAAAAAAGAACGCGGTGAAAGAGTTTAAAAAAGGAGATGATATTAATGTTAGTAATTCTAAAAATATAGTACCAAATGTGACTGGTCATACAGGGTCTAAAGCAATTCCGGTATTAGAAAATTTAGGATTAGATGTACAATATTCAGGGTTTGGAAAAGTAACAAATCAATCCATTCCTGCGGGAACAAGATTTAAGAAGGGTGAGACAATTTATTTAATGTTGGAAGGATGAGAAATTTAGTTGATTTATTATATAAAGTTTCCATCTCAGAAACGATTGGTTCAACAAAAGTTGAAGTCAATAATATTCAATTTGATTCAAGAAAAGTATCAAACGATGATGTTTTTGTCGCTGTAAATGGAGTTACAGTTGACGGTCATCAGTATATAGAAAAAGCGATTGGTTTAGGTGCTAAAGCAATTGTTTGCGAAGTTTTGCCAGAAAATTTAATTGATGGAGTAACGTATGTGAAAGTTGAAAATTCAACGATTGCATTAGGAATTTTAGCTTCTAATTTTTATGGAAATCCAACAAAAGATTTAAAACTTGTTGGAGTTACAGGTACGAATGGAAAAACAACAACGACAACTTTGTTGTACGAATTGTTTACAAAATTAGGTTATGCTTGTGCATTAATTTCGACGATTAAAATTGTGATTGATGGTGAAGTGATTCCGTCTACGCATACAACGCCAGATATTTTGACATTGAACAAAATGTTTCGTGAAGCGGTAGATAGAGGATGCGAATTTGCTTTTATGGAAGTTTCTTCGCACGGAATTCATCAAAATAGAATTGCTGGTTTGCATTTTGAAGTGGCTGGATTTACGAATATCACACACGATCATTTAGATTATCACAAAACGTTTGCAAATTATCTTGCAGCAAAAAAGAAATTCTTCGACGATTTGCCAAAAACGTCTACAGCAATTTCGAATGCAGATGATAAAAACGGAAAAGTAATGCTTCAGAATACAGTTGCTACGAAAAAATTGTATGCGCTAAAAACTGATGCAGATTTTAAAGGGAAAATTATTGAACACCAATTTGATGGAATGCAATTAGAATTCAACGGAAAAGAATTCTGGACATCATTAATTGGTCAATTCAATGCATATAATTTATTATTAGTTTTTGGTGTAGCGTCAATTTTAGGACAAGATGAGTTAGAAGTTCTAAAAGCATTGAGCACACTAGGAAATGTTGATGGTCGTTTTCAAACATTCAAAACGGAGTCAGGAATTATCGTAATTGTAGATTATGCACATACACCTGATGCATTAGAAAATGTTTTGGATACAATAGAAGGGATTCGTACCAAAAACGAAAAACTAATAACAGTTGTAGGCTGTGGTGGAGATCGCGATAAAACAAAACGTCCAGAAATGGCCGATATCGCGAGCGAAAAATCTAATCTTGCCATTTTTACATCAGATAATCCAAGAACCGAAGATGCAGAAGAAATTCTTCGCGAAATGGAAGTTGGTGTAAAAGCGCAATTTTATAATCGCACCTTGAAGATTACAGATCGAAAAGAAGCTATAAAAACAGCACTTAAAATGTCCGAACCAAAAGATATTATTTTGATTGCGGGAAAAGGTCACGAGACGTATCAAGAAATTAACGGAGTAAGAACACATTTTTCTGATGTAGAAGTTGCATCAGAATTGAGTAAAATATTGAACAAATAAAGAATGTTATACTATTTATTTGATTATTTAGAAGGTATCCATTTTCCAGGAGCGCGTATGTTTCAATACACGTCTTTCCGCGCGGGAATGGCAATTTTATTGGCAATGTTCATCAGTTTGTTTTACGGAAAACGAATCATCAGTTATTTACGTAAAGAACAAATGGGCGAAATTGTTCGTGATTTAGGTTTAAAAGGACAAATCGAAAAAGCAGGAACGCCAACAATGGGTGGTTTAATCATCATTTTGGCGACATTAATTCCGACTTTACTTTTTGCGAGATTAGATAATATTTACATTATTATTTTGTTGGTTTCAACAATTTGGTTAGGTGTGATTGGTTTTTTAGACGATTACATCAAAGTTTTTAGAAAAAACAAAGAAGGTTTACAAGGTAAATTTAAAATTTTAGGACAAGTTGGTCTTGGAGTTGTAGTTGGATTAATGCTTTATTTCAGTCCAACAGTTACTGTAAAACATCAAGAAAATAGAGTAAAAACGCCTGTAGGAACAGAACAAACAGAATACAGCCGACAAATAAAATTTGGTCCAGAAGAAAAAACGTTGGAAACAACAATGCCTTTCGTGAAAGGAAATGAATTTAACTATTCTGATATTTTATTTTGGATGGATGCGCAAGATCGACCAACATGGGCGGTTGCAGCGATTTTTATTTTTGCGGTAATTTTTATCATTACAGCAGTTTCGAATGGAGCAAATTTAACAGATGGAATCGATGGTTTAGCAGCTGGTAGTTCGGCTGTGATTATGGCAGCAATATCAATGTTTGTTTTCGTTTCCGGAAACTTAATGTTTGCCGATTATCTGAACATTATGTTTATTCCGCGTTCAGAAGAAGTCTTGATTTTCTGTGGAGCTTTCCTTGGAGGTTTGATCGGATTTATTTGGTATAATACCTATCCAGCTCAAGTATTTATGGGTGATACAGGAAGTTTAACAATCGGAGGAATTATTGCTGTTTTAGCAATTATCGTTCGTAAAGAATTATTACTACCAATTTTGTGCGGAATATTTTTCGCAGAAAGTTTATCAGTAATGTTACAGGTGTCTTATTTCAAGTACACGAAAAAGAAATTTGGTGAAGGTCGTAGAATCTTTTTGATGTCTCCTCTACATCACCATTTTCAGAAGTTAGGTTATCACGAAAGTAAAATTGTGGTGCGTGCAATTATCATCGGAATCATTTTAGCGGTAATTAGTATTATTACCTTAAAGATTAGATAAAAAATGAAAAGATTAGTCGTTTTAGGAGGAGGAGAAAGTGGCGTAGGAACAGCTATTCTTGCGAAGAAAGAAAACTTTGATGTTTTTCTTTCGGACATGGGACAAATAAAAGACAAGTATAAACAACTTTTGGAGGAGCACGGAATTGCTTATGAAGAAGGTCAGCACACAGAAGAATTAATTCTGAATGCCGATGAAGTAATGAAAAGTCCAGGTATTCCAAAAAAAGCAGCGCTAATTCAGAAATTAGAAGAAAAAGGAATTTCAATTATTTCTGAAATTGAATTTGCGTCTCGTTACACAGATGCAAAAATTATTGCGATTACAGGATCTAATGGAAAAACAACAACGACAAGTTTGATGTTCCATATCCTAAAGCAAGCTGGATTAAATGTAGGATTAGGTGGTAACATCGGAAAAAGTTTTGCAAAATCTGTAGCAGAAGACAACTTCGATTATTATGTGTTAGAAGTAAGTAGTTTTCAGTTAGATGATATCAAAACAGATTTCAAACCGTATGTTGCAATTTTACTGAACATTACACCAGATCATTTAGACCAATACAATTATCAGTTTGATTTGTATGCAAAGGCTAAATTCAGAATTACTGAAAACCAAGATGAAAACGATTATTTTATCTACAATTTGGATGATCCAAAAACAATGGAGATGATTGATCAGATTGATATTCGAGCTCATCGCAAACCGTTCACAATGATGGATGCAACAAATGAAGCATACGCAAACAATGAATTGTTCCGTGTGAACGATTCGAATGGTGATTTTACAATGTTAGTGAATGATTTAGGATTAATTGGTAAACACAATGTTTCTAATTCATTGGCTGCGGCTGTAGCTGCAAAAATTATTGATATCAATAATGAGGAACTAAAAAAGAGTTTGTCTGATTTTAAATCGGTTGAACATCGTTTAGAGCCTGTTTTGACAATTGGAGGAATAGATTTTATCAACGATTCTAAAGCAACAAATGTGAATGCAACATATTTTGCTTTGGAAAGTATGACGAAACCAGTTGTTTGGATTGTTGGAGGAACTGATAAAGGAAACGATTACAACGAAGTTTTACCTTTCGTGAAAAAGAAAGTGAAAGCAATTGTTTGTTTAGGTGTTGATAACGCAAAAATTGTTGATTTTTTCAGTCCATATATCGATACAATTGTTGAAACAAATACAATGAAAGATTGTGTAGAACAATCATATAAATTAGCAACAAAAGGAGAAACGGTTCTTCTGTCACCAGCTTGTGCAAGTTTCGATTTGTTCAAAGGTTACGAAGATCGTGGAGATCAATTTAAAGAAAACGTACGCAAATTATAATAACATAACCAACCAATGTCTAACATCGTACAAAAATATTTTAAAGGCGATAAACCGCTTTGGGCTTTCATTTTATTGTTAGCACTATTTTCGTTCTTACCTGTTTATTCTGCAAGTTCTAACTTGGTGTATACGGTAGGATCGGGAACTATTTTTGGGCATTTAGGTAAGCACGCTGTGATTTTATTAATTGGTTTATTTATCATTTATGGATTACAACGTATTGATTATCGTTGGTTTGGTTTGTTTGCTTTAACAGCGGTTGTTATACTTTCTGGAGTTTTGGCAATAACACTCGTACAAGGACAAACCATTGGAGGTGCAAATGCTGCGCGTTGGTTAACTATTCCAGGGACTGGAATTGGTATTCAGCCTTCGATGATTGCTTCGCAAGCGTTGTTGATTTATATAGCTCGTTATTTAACAAAAAATAGAGACAAAGAATATACATGGAAAAATACAGCAGTTCCATTATTCTTACCAATTATTGTAATTGTAGGATTAATCTTTCCTTCTAATGGTTCAACAGCGTTGATGTTAGCTGGAATGTGCGGAATATTGTTGATTATTGGTGGATTTCCATTCAAATATTTATTTACAATTGCCGGGGTAGGTTTAGTACTTGGTGGCGGATTTGTGTGGATGGCTTTATCTCGACCAGATTTAGTAACAAATTCTCGTGTGCACACATGGATGTCACGTATCGAGAAATTTAATGACGATTCTGGATTAGAAAGTTATCAAGTTTTACACGCAAAAGCTGCAATTGCGAGAGGATTGAATGAAATGGCTGGACCAGGAAAAAGTGTTTTCAAACAAACTTTACCGCAGTCATCATCCGATTTTATCTTCGCGATTATTGTAGAAGAATATGGTGCAATTGGTGCAATTCTATTAATCGGAATTTTCCTTCTGATTTTAATACGGATTTGTATCATCGCATCTAAAATTCATACCGTTTTTGGTACGCTACTTGTATTTGCAGTGGGCTTACCAATTATTATACAAGCGATGGTAAACATGGCGGTAGCGGTTAATTTAATTCCTGTAACAGGGCAACCATTGCCAATGATTAGTTACGGAGGAACATCCATTTGGATGACATGTATTTCGTTCGGAATAATTTTGAGTGTAAGTACTCAGATTAAATCGCAAGAAGAATTAGAACAAGATAGAAAAGTATTAAGTGAAGAATACATCGAAGACATCGCCTAAAGTTTTAATAAGCGGCGGAGGAACAGGTGGACATATTTATCCAGCCATTGCAATTGCAGACGAAATAAAACGTCGTTTGCCAGATGCACAAATTTTGTTCGTTGGAGCAGAAGGAAGAATGGAAATGGAAAAAGTGCCAAAAGTTGGGTATGACATAAAAGGTTTACCAATTTCTGGATTTGAAAGAAGTAACATGAAAGCGAATTTAAAGTTCCCTTTCAAATTGATAAAAAGTTTAAATCTTGCAAAGAAAATCTACAAAGATTTTCAGCCAGATTTAGCTGTTGGTACAGGAGGTTATGCAAGTGGACCAATGTTGTGGGTAGCGGGAAGTAAAAATGTTCCGATTTTATTACAAGAACAGAATTCGTTTCCAGGAGTTACCAACAAAATTTTGAAAAATAAAGCTAGTGCTATTTGTACAGCTTACGAAGGAATTTCTCAGTTTCCGCAAGAAAAAGTGCATTACACAGGAAATCCTATTCGTGCCGAAATTTTTCAAAATTTACCTTCAAAAGCAGAAGCAATTTCAGCTTTTGGATTAGATCCAGAAAAACCAACTATTTTATCAGTTGGTGGTTCACAAGGATCAAGAGCAATGAACAATGCTTGGTTAGAAAACCTTGACGAATTTGTTGCAAGTGGTGTTCAGTTGATTTGGCAAACAGGAAAGTTAGATTATCAAAAAATCAAAAATTTGGTTGGCGATAAATATCCAACGATTCATGTAACCGAATTTATTTACAACATGAAAGATGCGTATGCAGCTTCGGATATGATTGTTTCTCGCGCAGGAGCAATGGCGATTTCTGAATTGTGTATTGTTGGTAAAGCAACTATTTTGCTTCCATTGCCAACAGCGGCAGAAGATCATCAAACCAAAAATGCACAAGCATTGGTTGAGAAAGATGCAGCGATTATGGTAAAAGATGTAGATGCAAAACAAATTTTAGTCAAAGAAGTAATTGCTTTGGCGAACAATGAAGAATTAAAAAATAAATTATCTCAAAACATTAAGCAATTAGGGAAACCGAATGCGACAAAAGAGATTGTAGATATATTATTGAATTTATTATAATGAATATTTTAGATAAAACATATTATTATTTCATCGGTGCAGGAGGAATCGGAATGAGTGCTTTGGAACGTTTCTTCAAGTCAATCGGAAAAGAAGTTGTAGGTTATGACAAAACACAAACCGAGTTAACAACTGAATTGATTGCTGAAGGAATTGATATTCATTTTGAAGATAACATCGAGTTAATTCCAGCAGGAATTAATCCAAAAAATACGTTGGTAATTTATACGCCAGCAGTACCAAAAGATCATTCAGAACTAAATTATTTTTTAGTGAATGATTTTAAAGTCATGAAGCGTTCAGAAGTGTTAGGTGAAATTACCAAACATACATACAATATTGGTGTTGCGGGAACACATGGAAAAACAACGACTTCATCTATTTTAGGACATATCCTAAAAGTTGCGAATGTAGAATGTACAGCTTTTTTAGGTGGTATTGCAGAAAATTACGATTCGAATATCATCTTAAATGGATCTAAATATACAGTTGCAGAAGCCGATGAGTTTGACCGTTCTTTCTTACGTCTTTCTCCAAAATTAGCGATTATCACAAGTGATGATGCAGATCATTTGGATATTTATGGTGAGCGTGATGAAGTGAAAAAATCGTTTCAAGAATTTGCGGCAATTGTGGAAGAAAAATTATTTGTTCACAAAGGTTTGCCTTTCGACGGAGCTTTTACGTATGGAGTAGATTTGGACGCAGATTATGATGGGCACAATGTAAGAATTATTGATGGACATTATGTATTTGATGTAAAAACACCAAACGGTTCATTGACAGATGTTGGAATTTTATTACCAGGACATCACAATATGGAAAATGCGGTTGCGGCTTTAGCTGTTGCAGATTACATGGGTGTTCCACATGATAAAATTAAAGAAGCTTTATCAACTTTTGTTGGAGTTAAAAGACGTTTTAATCGTTTCGAAGCAAATGGAAAAATTTACATCGACGATTATGCACATCATCCAACAGAATTGAATGCAGCAATTCGTTCAGTTCGTGAACTTTATCCGGGTAAAAAAGTGTTGGGAGTATTTCAGCCTCACTTATTTACACGTACAAGAGATTTCGCAGAAGAGTTTGGACAAAGTTTATCGCAGTTAGATAGTTTGATTTTATTAGACATTTATCCTGCCAGAGAGTTACCAATCGAAGGAATTACTTCAAATTGGTTGCTAGAAAAGGTGAATTTAAATGAAAAAATAGTATCTTCATTAGAAGATAGTTTAGCAAACATCAAAAAACAAGATTTTGATGTATTATTGACTGTTGGAGCAGGAAATATTGATACAATTGTTAAACCAATAAAAGAGTGGTTAAGTGAAGCGTAAATTGAAAATCATAAAAGTGATTTTTGGAGTTGCCTTGCTAATCGGTTTGATTAGTTTTACGGTAATTAAGAATGCTTCGCGTACTGTGAAAAAAATTGACGTGGCGTTTGTTCAGCCAGTTGATAATTATTTTATTAATGATGAATCGATAAGAGAAATTATCAACAAAGATGGAAAAGACATTCTGAAACAATCTCTACGAGAGGTGAATGTAAAAGAAATCGAACAAAAAGTAAGTGAGAGTCCTTTTGTGGATTCTGTACAAGTAAGTAAGGATATCAACGGACATTTACGACTTGACATAAAAGCAAACTCAGCAGTAGCAAGAATAAAGACGCTGAAAAATGAATTTTATTTGACAACAAAAGGCGGAAAAATGCCTTTATCTAAATTAAATTCAGCAGATGTAATCTTAGTTTCTGGTGATGTAAAACCGAATGAATATGAGGATTTGAGTAAATTTGTTCAAGCTTTGAAAGCAGACGATTTATTAAAAAATCACATCATAGCCATTCAAAAAGTGGGACAACGTTCTTTTAATTTAATTGTAAACACAGGAAACTATTATATAGAATTAGGAACTTTAAACAACTTTGAACAGAAGTTACATAATCTAAAATTATTCTATAATCAATACATTGATTTTATAGGAACTGAAGATTATGAAAAATTGAGCTTGAAATTTGTAAACCAAGTTGTAGCAACCAAACGAATAAAAAATGGAGAACAATAGTAAGATTGCAGTTGGCTTAGACATAGGGACTACAAAGATTGTAGCGCTTGTCGGACGAAAAAATGAAAACGGAAAAATTGAGATTCTTGGACACGGACAAGCAAAAAGCTTGGGTGTACACAGAGGTGTTGTAAATAATATTACTCAAACCATCAACTCGATAAAAGAAGCAATTGATAAGGCTGAAAGGTCATCTGGTGTCAAAATTACAGATGTTACTGTTGGTATTGCCGGACAACATATTCGTAGTTTACAACATAGCGATTACATTACTCGTACCAATTCAGAAGACGTGATTGATGATAATGATTTAAAGTTATTAACAAATCAAGTTTACAAATTGGTCATGTTACCTGGAGAAGAAATTATCCATGTTCTTCCTCAAGAATTTAAGGTTGATAACGAAGGTGAAATCCGCGAACCAATCGGAATGTACGGAAGTCGTTTAGAGGCTAATTTCCATGTGGTTGTAGGACAAGTATCATCTATCCGAAATATTGCACGTTGTGTAAAAGCTGCTGGTTTACGTTTGGCAAGTATTACTTTAGAACCAATTGCATCGTCTAGTGCTGCGCTTAGCGAAGAAGAAAAAGAAGCTGGTGTTGCATTGATTGATATAGGTGGTGGAACAACGGATATTGCAATTTTTAAGGATAATATTATTCGTCACACATCTGTTATTCCGTTTGGAGGAAATGTGATTACAGAAGACATTAAAGTTGGATGTTCTATTATTGGAAAGCAAGCCGAAGCTTTAAAAGAAAAATTTGGTTCTGCTTGGCCAGGAGAAAATAAAGAAACAGAAATTGTATCGATTCCTGGTTTAAAAGGACGCGAAGCAAAAGAAATATCATTAAAAAGATTGTCACAAATTATTCATGCACGTGTGCAGGAAATTTTGGAACAAGTATATTTGGAATTGAAAAACTACGGTTGCGAAGATCAAAACAAAAAATTGATTGCAGGAATCGTTTTAACAGGTGGTGGATCTAAATTGAAACACATTCGTCAGTTAACAGAATATGTAACAGGAATGGATGTAAGAATTGGATACTCTAACGAACATATTGTTGGTGCTAAAGCAGAAGAAATTAGTGGTCCAGAATATGCAACATCTGTAGGTTTATTGATGAAAGGTTTAGAAGAATTAGCGGCGAATTATCAGCACGAAATTTATGAAAAACCAGTAATTAATAACTTAAATAACCAAGAAGAATTAGAAATTGGAATTCAACCAACTCAGCACAAAAAAACTGCAAAAGCAGAAGTTATAGTAGAGGAGGAATCGGTAATCCAAAAACCAAAAAGAGAAGAAATAGTTGACGAATTTTTGGATCAAGAAATTGGTGAAAAGAAAGAAGCTAAATCTAAACCAGAAAAGAAAAATTTCTTTTCGAAATGGACGGATAAATTTATCCAAATGATCAACGAAACTGAATAATAAGAATAAACTAGAATAAATTACGAACCAATTTAATAAGAAGAATATGAGTGATATGTTAACAGGAGATATTGTGTTCAACTTACCAAAGAGCCGATCTCAAGCTATCAAAGTAATCGGAGTAGGTGGTGGAGGTAGTAATGCCGTAAACTACATGTTTGAACAAGGAATTGCAGGTGTAGAATTTGTAATTTGTAATACGGACTCTCAAGCATTAGCAAATAGTCCAGTACCAACAAGAATTCAATTAGGACAAGCAATAACAGAAGGTTTAGGAGCTGGAGCAAATCCTGAGGTAGGAGAGCAATCTGCTATCGAAAGTATGGATGATGTAAAAGCTGTTTTAGACGAGGGTACTAAAATGGTATTTATTACTGCCGGAATGGGTGGTGGTACAGGAACCGGAGCAGCACCAGTAATTGCTGGTATTGCAAAAGAAATGGATATCTTAACAGTTGGGATTGTTACAGCGCCATTCTTTTTCGAAGGAAGAATGAGGTTGGAACAAGCCGAAAAAGGTATCGAAAAATTAAGACAAAACGTCGATTCATTAATTGTTATCAACAATGATAAATTACGTGAATTATACGGAAACTTAGGTTTCAAAAATGGTTTCTCGAAAGCTGATGAGGTTTTAACAACAGCAGCTAAAGGAATTGCAGAAGTTATTACTCAACACTATGCAATGAACATCGATTTACGTGATGCGCGTACAGTACTTAAAAATTCTGGTACAGCAATCATGGGATCTGCGCAAGGTTCTGGTGAAAACAAAGCGAAAGACGCAATTTCTTCTGCTTTAGATTCTCCATTGTTAAACAACAACAAAATTACAGGTGCACGTAACGTATTGTTATTGATTTTATCTGGTAATAACGAAATTACAATGGATGAAATCGGTATCATCAATGATTACATTCAACAAGAAGCTGGTAATAGTGCAAATATTATCATGGGTATTGGTGAAGACTTAGATTTAGGAGATTCTATCTCTGTAACTGTTGTAGCAACTGGTTTTCCTACAGAAGATCAGGCGTATACAGGAAAAGAGGAACAAAAAATTGTACATACATTAGAGGAAGAACAACCAATTAATAAAACGTTATCAGTTGAGCAACCTTTTGTGAATCGTGTAAAACCAATGACGTTAGATTTTGGTCGTTCTAATGCTTCTCAGCAAGCACCACAAACGCCTCAACAAAATCAAACGCCAGAGGCTCCTCAAAATAATTATCGTCAAGCAGATATTAACCAAAGTTTTCAACAACAAACTTATCACAATACGCCAGAAGAATCTTTCGAAGAAAATAATTCTCCAAAGCGTTATGTTTTAGATGATATTGATGATGAGCCAGTGCAAGAGAGACGTTCTTATGATGATTTCGAACCACGTTTGAAATCAGATTTTAATCGTCCGCAAGAACCAACGAATAATGTAAATAATAATCAAACATATAATTCATATTCTAATCCTGTAGCTTCAGAGCAGTCAAACTATCCTCAAAATAATTATGCTGGATATCAAGCTCCAAAGAACGAAGGATATGGAAATGTAGAGCCAGTTCAATCTAATGTAGCTCATTCTGTTGCTCCACAAGCTGAAGAATTACAAGTTGCTATAGATCCATTTAGTCAACCAATTGAGCAATCAAATGATCCTGAATTGAATAGTATGATTGAAGAAAGAAGAAATCGTTTGAAACAATTTAATTTTAAATTCAACAATACGATGACGAATTCTCAAGTAGACGAATACGAAGCAATTCCTGCTTACAAACGTCAAGGATTGAATTTATCTGATCGTAATGATAATCAATCTTCTGATTTTTCTGTCGGAACGAATCGTAACAACGAAACACAAATTCGTCCAAACAATTTTCTACACGATAACGTAGATTAACAAACGATCACTCGTAAAAAATATTCTTATTATAGAAAAGGTTCATTGCTTTTGCGATGAGCCTTTTTTTGTCTTAAATTTGTAGTCTAAAAGCAAAACAAATGAATTTAGAAACTCAAATAATGGCACAGTTAAAAGAAGCGATGAAAGCTAAAAATACTGTTGCTTTAGAAGCTTTAAGAGCTGTAAAATCTGAATTATTATTAGCAAAAACATCAGGTGCTAACGGAGAATTATCAGAAGATCAAGAAATTGCTTTATTACAAAAATTAGTAAAACAACGTAAAGAAGCTGCTGAACAATTCGAAGCAAATGGACGTGCTGAATTAGCTGAAAAAGAATTGGCACAAGCAGAAGTTATTCAACAATTTTTACCTGCTCAATTATCAGACGAAGAATTAACAGCTGCAATTACAGAAATTGTTGCAGAGGTTGGCGCTACTTCTCCAAAAGATATGGGAAAAGTAATGGGAGCTGCTTCATCTAAATTAGCTGGTAAAGCGGAAGGGAAATTAATTTCAGCTAAAGTAAAAGACATTTTAGCTAGTTTATAATTGATTTTTAAATCTTTAAAAATTAAGAAAAGGTAAAGTTTTATAAACTTTACCTTTTTTATTTCTTTATTAGATAAATTTCTTCAAATTATACAAAACTATTATTTATTGATAATCAATAGTATATCCGATTTAAATAAATAATTCCCAAAAAAATTAGGATTATAGTTTTATTTTAACATTAAATTAACAAATCGCTGTAAGCATCTAAATTCGCAAAGCACATGAGATTTTAGAATTAAAAATCAATTGATTAGAATAATTCTAAATAAGAAGCTGTTTATACCCTTAAATTTGCAAAGTAAATCAGAAAAATCTAAAGGATGACGAAAAGCATTACAGCGTTTATAGCAATGTTAATGATTTTTCCAATAGCAAATGCTGATGGTAAAATTTTTAAGGATTCTGGTAATAATGACACAATTATTATGCCAGCTTCTGAGAAAAGATTTAGTAACGATATTGATAATGATACCATCAAAAAAGATACATTATCAGTTGAAGATGAAAAGTTGGTTGGAGAACTTATCGAGAATAGTGCTCGAAAAATCTCGACAGGAGTTGTTTCTTGGTATGGAGACAAATTCCACGGACGCAAGACAGCTAGTGGTGAAACGTACGACAAACACGAACTAACGGCTGCCCATAAGTCTTTACCATTTGGTACGAAAGTAAAAGTTACGAATATCAGAAATGGTAAATCTGTGGTTGTAGAAATCAACGACAGAGGTCCATACGCTAAATCTAGAGTTTTAGACTTAAGTCAAGCTGCATTCAGCGAAATTGGTCACACCAACACAGGAGTGATGCAAGTTGAATACGAAATTATCAAAAGCGAAGACAAGAAAGACTAAGATGTTCAGAAAAAATTAAAAGGTTTGAGAATTTATTCTTAAACCTTTTTTTATGCTTTTAAGTTTCGTGCAAAAAAAATCCTGACAAATGAATATCAGGATTTATAATTATATGATGTAAGAAAATCTTAATCTAAAATTTTAAGCACTTTAGTTGTACGGGCTCTTGATGCTTCAACTAATTCAGCTTGTGCTAAATCTTCACCGTAAGAAGGGATCATTTCTTTGATTGCTTCGTTCCAGTTGTTTTTCATCAAGTCTGGGAAACATTGTTTCATTAAGTTCAACATTGCACTAACAGATGTAGATGCTCCTGGAGATGCTCCTAATAAAGCAGACATTGTTCCATCTTGAGATGTAACGATTTCTGTACCAAATTTCAAAACTCCTTTTCCGTCTTGTTTTTCGATTACTTGTACACGTTGTCCAGCAGTTTGTTCGAACCAATCGTCTAATTTCGCTTCTGGGAAATATTCTTGTAATTCTTCTACTTTTTTCGCTTTAGACAACATCACTTGTTCTACCAAGTATTTTGTTAAATCGATATTGTTTAAACCACAATTCATCAAAAATCCTACGTTTCCTAAGTTTACAGATTTGAATAAATCACAATTAGATCCGTATTTTAAGAATTTTGTTGAGAATGTTGCAAATGGTCCAAATAATAAAGATTGTTTTCCATCAATAACACGTGTATCTAAGTGAGGAACAGACATTGGTGGTGCACCAATTTTTGCTTTTCCATATACTTTTGCATGATGTTTTTTGATGACTTCTTCGTTTTGACAAATTAACCATTGTCCACCAACTGGGAAGCCACCAAATTTTTTCGATTCTGGAATTCCAGATTTTTGTAACAATAAAATTGCTCCTCCACCTGCACCAATAAATACGAAATCAGCATTAAGTGCTTTGTTATTTCCAGATTTTAAATCTTTTACTTTAACTGCCCATTTTCCGTTGCTAAGACGAGTTAAGTCTTTTACTTCGTGTTCAGTTTCTAACGTGATTTCTTTTTTGTCTTGTAAACCTTTGAAAATTTGACGCGTTAATTCACCAAAATTCACATCAGTTCCCAAGTTCATATGCGTTGCCGCAACTTTTTCATTACCTTTTCTACCGTCAACAATTAATGGAGCCCATTCTCTGATTTTAGAAACATCATCCGAATATTCCATATCCTTAAATAAAGGATGCTGAGATAATTTTTCGTAACGTTTTTTCAAGAAATTTACATCGTCATCGCCCCAAACAAAAGACATATGCGGAGTAGGACGTAAGAATTTTTCTGGAGAAGAAACGTAATTATTTTCGACTAAGTAAGACCAAAACTCTTTCGAAGTTTCAAATTGTTTTGCAATATTAATTGCTTTATCAATATTAACCACTCCATTTTTGTCCATTGGTGTATAATTCAATTCACAAAAAGCAGAGTGACCAGTACCTGCATTATTGAAAGCATCAGAGCTTTCAAATCCAATCTTATCTAATTTTTCGAAAACAGAAATCTTAATTGCCGGATTTATTTTTTTAAGAAGTATGCTTAAAGTAGCACTCATGATACCAGCACCAACTAACACTACCTCTTGAGGTTGTTTTTCCATTTCTCAAAAATATATTTACGTTGCAAAGGTATTAATAAATAGCCTTTTTTGCGAAATAATACGCAGAAAAAACAATGATTTTTTACATAAATTATTGTTTTGAGATAATTTGAATAGATTTTATTTTATAGAAAATTATTCAAACTCTGTTTTTCCGATACTTTCGATGTTGTCTGCTTGTGATAAATCTAATTCAAAAGCTTTTTTATTGACAACTGTAGTTTTAGAAATCTTATCGTGCCAACCATTTTCTCCTAAAAAAGATAAAACTTAAAAGGAATTATTCTACAAAGACTTCTCATAAAATAATCTTTCGTGGTAGGTGTAGAACCATCTATCATCACAACTTTTGTTCCGGTAACTAATTTGCCAATAGAACGTCCTTTTGTGATAGATTCTATCAGAAAGTAATAAAAAACTAAAACAATTGCTGCTATAATATTATAAATCAAATTGCTTTCAGGTAATTGGAAATTCATCATTACTGCTACTACACCTAATATCAATCCAATAATAAATGTACATATCAAGTATACTATGCCATCTATTAAATAATTTGCTAATCTCAAACCTTGATTGGTTTTGTGTTCGCCAACTTTGTAATCTTGATACATAATGTTTAGTGTTAATTAGTTGTAAATATATGATAAATGATAATTTTAGTGGAATTATTATTAAATTTTATCTTCCATCCAACGTCTAAGGTTGATATAATTGGTATTTCTACGCAACAAATTTTCATTGTACGAATCTTTCAAGAAATCATCTAATTCTCTGAAAGCTTTAACTTTTTCATGAGGATACAAATCATTCAATTCAATAAAAAATAAACTAATTTTTCGTGTAATAATGTTACTATTTTTCATCTTTTTGCAGAATTGATGCGTTTTGTACGAATATGTATCCAATTCTTGATCATTCCCAGAATCATACAAATTCATCATAATCAAAACCAAGGTGTAAAAATGTAAATCTTCTTGAATTGACGCTTCACTATTGATTATTTTTTGACAATACTCGAACGAATTATCCCAATCTTTGTTTAAGAAATAATAGGCAGCAATTTTTAGATAAAGCACCAAAATATGATGATTATCGATTTTATGATGATGCGATTTAATTTCGCGTAAAATATCTTTAATCAAAAATGGACTAATATTTTCTTTTGGATTAATGAAAAAATAATTCAGTTTGCTATTAAATTTATTGATAAACCAAAGCGCTTCCACATTATCATTTTGAGGCAAAATCTCGTAAACAGATTCTAATTTATCAAACCAAAATTTAAATTCTTCAGAATTTTTTTTCAGGTATAAGATCTTTAATAAATAGCTATTTCCTTTAATAAACCAAACTGGATGACTAAGAATTCGTTCTTTTTTCTCGTAAAATAATTCAACCCATTTTTTCGAAAATTCATAGGCAGAGTGTAGGTTTTGCGTTAACATCGACAACCAAACATTTGCTTTGTAAAACCACAGTTTCTCTTTGAATTTTAATTTCTTAAAATCGATATTTTTTGTTTCCGAATCAAAGAAATTCTGAATTTTTTGAATTTCATCATCATCTTTTGCGTATCCATTCTCGAGCAAAATACTATACAATTTTAGCGATAAATTAGACAATTTACTTGCTTGTAAATTCTGTAAACTCAATTCCTCCGATTGTTCAATCAACTGATCTGCACGACCAGAAATACTTCGTGTAATGAATTGTGATTCGATAATTTTTTCGAGTTCTAAAATATCATAAGCAATGGCTTTTTCGTCAAAATCTAAGGCTTGAGTTTTGGCTTTGTCCAACATTTTTAGACTTTGTTTGTGTAAGCCTTTTTGATACAAAATCGTAGCAAAATCAAACTGTTCACGTATTTGCATACGCGAATTTTGTTGCGAAGGATTCATTCTCAAGCTAAACAAAATTTGTTTGTACAAATGCGCTTTTAGATTAGATAATTGTTGTTTCGTGGTAATTTTTTTCTTCAAAATAGCCGTTTCATCATATTCTTCCAACTTATCCAATGCTTCAAATAATAACAAAAATTTTGCATCTGCATTAATTTGCAGACGATTTACATAAAGTTTGAATTGACGTTTTTCGGAACGATTAAGTGACTTTATTAAACTAAATAGTGCGTCTTTGTTATGATTTGACATTGTAATTAAATTATATATAATGTATTGAAAATAAAATGATTATGATAAATATTTTAGCTTTAAGAATTGTAAAACACTTTTCAATTTGAAAATTTAAAGTTAGTACAATTTTAATTTTACATCACAATAACAAACAAAACTAATTGCAATGAGTGCTGAGAAGATTCAAATTTTTGATACGACACTGAGAGATGGAGAGCAAGTGCCGGGGTGTAAGTTAAACAAAAAACAGAAGTTAGAAATTGCGGCTCGATTGGACGAATTAGGCGTTGATATTATCGAGGCTGGTTTTCCAATTTCAAGTCCTGGAGATTTCGAAGCCGTAAATGCAATTTCAAAATTAGTGAAAAATGCCACAGTTTGTGGTTTAACTCGTGCAAACAAAAAAGATATAGAATCTGCAGCTAAAGCTTTACAATATGCGGTAAAACCAAGAATTCATACCGGAATTGGAACTTCGGATTCTCATATTATTCACAAATTTAATTCGAATCGTGAAGCGATTATCGAACGTGCCGTTGAAGCGGTTGCTTATGCAAAAACATTTGTAGATGATGTTGAGTTTTATGCTGAAGACGCAGGAAGAACGGATAATGCTTTTCTTGCTCAAGTTTGTGAAGAAGTGATCAAAGCTGGTGCGACAGTTCTTAATATTCCAGATACAACGGGTTATTGTTTGCCTTTTGAGTATGGAAATAAAATTAAATATTTGAAAGATCATGTTCAAGGAATTGATAATGTGATTATTTCTTGCCACAATCATAACGATTTAGGTTTAGCGACAGCGAATGCAGTTGCAGGAGCTATAAATGGAGCACGCCAAATAGAATGTACAATTAATGGAATTGGTGAGCGTGCTGGTAATACGGCCTTGGAAGAAATCGTGATGATTTTTAGACAACACAAAGAATTGAATTTTTATACAGATATCAATGCTCAAATGTTAACAGAATTAAGTCAATTAACTTCTGATACAATGGGAATGATGGTTCAACCAAACAAAGCAATTGTAGGATCGAATGCTTTTGCGCACAGTTCTGGAATTCATCAAGATGGTGTGATTAAAAATCGTGAAACATACGAAATTATCAATCCGGCAGATGTTGGAGTTAATGAGTCCTCTATTATTTTGACAGCTCGTAGCGGGCGTTCAGCATTAGCTTATCGTCTAAAAGATATCGGTTTCGATACATCTAAAAATGAATTAGATATTTTATATGAACAATTTTTAGAAATTGCGGATCTAAAAAAAGAAGTCGTTCGTGAAGATTTACTTGGATTAATACATCAGTTTAATCAAACATCACAGAGAAAATTCGCATGAGAACATTATTCGATAAAGTGTGGGATGCCCATGTTGTCAGCCAAGTAGAAAATGGACCACAAGTGATTTATATTGATAAACATTTAATTCACGAAGTAACAAGTCCACAAGCTTTTGCAGAATTAGAAGCGAGAAATATTCCAATTTTTCGACCAAATCAAATTGTTGCAACTGCGGATCACAATGTACCAACGATTAATCAAGATCAGCCAGTTCGAGATCCATTATCAAAACAACAATTAGAGCAATTAGCGATTAATTGCGAAAAAAATAATATTACTTTTTATGGTTTAGGTCATCCGTATCAAGGAATTGTTCACATTATTGCGCCAGAATTGGGTGTTACGCAACCAGGAATGAGCATGGTTTGTGGTGATAGTCACACATCTACGCATGGAGCTTTTGGAGCAATTGCTTTCGGAATTGGAACAAGTCAAGTTGCACAGGTTTTTGCTAGTCAATGTTTGTTGATGAATAAACCAAAATCGATGCGAATTACAGTTAATGGAAAACTGAATCCAAATGTTCAACCAAAAGATGTGATTTTATATATCATTTCTAAAGTGGGAACAAATGCAGGAACAGGTTTTTTCTGTGAATATGCAGGAGATGTTTTCGAGAATATGTCGATGGAAGGTCGAATGACCGTTTGTAATATGTCGATTGAAATGGGCGCTCGTGGCGGAATGATTGCACCAGACGAAACAACTTTTGCTTATTTAAAAGATAAACCATTTGCCCCGAAAGGAGAAGAGTGGGAGCAAAAAGTAGCGTATTGGAAAACTTTACCAAGTGATGCTGATGCGATTTTTGATGAAGAAATAGAATTTGATGCGGCGGATATTTATCCAATGATTACGTTTGGTACGAATCCGGGAATGGGAATTTCGGTGAAAGATATCATTCCATCAAAAGATTCGTTAAGCGATAATGAAAAAGAATCGTTTGAAAAAGCATTGAAATATATGGGTTTCCAAGATAATCAATCAATCATCAATCATCCAATTGATTATGTGTTTATCGGAAGTTGTACCAATGCAAGAATCGAAGATTTGCGTGAAGTGGCAAATTATGTGAAAGGAAAACAGCGCAATGAAAATGTAACAGCGTGGATTGTTCCAGGATCGAAACAAGTAGAAAAACAAGCGATAGAAGAGGGTTTGGATAAAATTTTTGAAGCTTCTGGATTCAAATTGCGCGAACCAGGTTGTTCGGCTTGTTTGGCAATGAACGACGATAAAGTTCCAGAAGGAAAATATTGTGTATCGACTTCGAATAGAAATTTTGAAGGTCGTCAAGGTCCAAATTCTCGTACATTATTAGCAAGTCCTTTGATTGCTGCTGCTGCTGCAATTCATGGAAAAATTGTTGATATCAATTAAAATTTACTCAAAATGGATTCAATCAATCAATTAAAATCATCGGCTGTTCCGATTAAAATAGAAAATATAGATACCGATCAAATTATTCCAGCTCGTTTCTTGAAAGCAATTAGTAGAGAAGGTTTTGGAGATAATTTATTCAGAGATTGGCGATTTAATCAAGATAATCAATCAATTGATAACTTTCCGCTGAATGATTCAAAATATGCAGGAAAAATATTAGTTGCAGGTAAAAATTTTGGTTGTGGTAGTAGCCGCGAACACGCTGCTTGGGCAATCAAAGATTACGGATTTGATGTGGTGATTAGTTGTTATTTTGCAGATATTTTCAAAGGAAATGCATTGAATAACGGAATTTTACCAATCGTTGTTTCAGATGAAATTTTAAATCAAATTTTTGAAATCATCGATCAAAATCCTTCAACAGAATTTGAAGTTAATTTAGAAAATCAAACCTTAAAAATTCAAGATCAAACCATCTACTTTGATGTTGATTCTTATAAAAAAATCTGTTTATTAAATGGATATGATGACATCGATTTTTTAATCAGTCAAAAAGATAAAATAGAAACTTACGAACAAAACCATAAATCTTTACAACATGAAAACGCATAAAATTGCAGTACTTTCTGGCGATGGAATAGGACCAGAAGTCGTTTCGGAAACAATAAAAGTTCTGAAAGTCGTAGAACAAATTTTTAAATATAATTTCGAATTTGAGGAAGCTTTGATTGGTGCAATTGCAATAGACGAAACGGGAAATCCTTTGCCTGATGCGACATTGCAATTATGTAAAGATGCAGATGCGGTTTTGTTTGGTTCTATTGGAGATCTAAAATATGACAATAATCCGAACGCTAAAGTTCGTCCCGAACAAGGTTTGTTAAAGCTGAGAAAGGAACTTGGTTTATTTGCAAATATCCGTCCAATTAAGGCTTACGAATCTTTGTTGGGGAAAAGTCCATTGAAACGTTCGCACATCGAAGGAACAGATATGGTTATTTTTCGTGAGTTGATTAATGGAATTTATTTCGGAGAAAAATTTACGGCGCAAGATGGTTCGCATGCCTATGATACGTGTTCGTACAATAGAAAAGATATTGAACAAATTACACATTTAGCTTTTCAGGAAGCAATGAAACGTCGTAAAAAAGTAACGTTGGTAGACAAGGCAAATGTGTTGGACACGTCTCGTTTGTGGAGAAAAGTTGCGATGGATATTAGCCAAGAATATCCAGAAGTTGAATTAGATTTCTTGTTTGTTGATAATGCAGCGATGCAATTAATTATCAATCCAAAACAATTTGATGTGATTTTGACTGAGAATATGTTTGGCGATATTATTTCGGATGAAGGAAGTGTAATTGGAGGAAGTATAGGTTTGTTGCCTTCGGCTTCTATTGGTACAGAAAATGCATTGTTCGAGCCTATTCATGGTTCGTATCCACAAGCAAAAGGAAAAGGAATTGCAAATCCTATGGCTTCTATTTTGAGTGCTGCAATGATGTTGCATTATTTGGGATTAGAAGAAGGTGCGAAAGCAATAGAAAATGCGGTGGAAAATGCGATTAATAATTTGATTGTAACTTCAGATTTAGATGAAACGAGTGATTATTCGACATCTGTTGTAGCAAATTATATTGCGAAGATATTATTGAGCGATCATGATCATCATTCATATTTTAATTTTGAAAACGTATTGATGGGAAAGTCGACAATTATATAGTTTTTATTATTTATGACTTAATGAAAAAGCCATTCAGATTTCTGAATGGCTTTTTCTATTGTATATTTTTATGAGTTGATGATTACATCATTCCTGGCATTCCGCCTCCCATTGGCGGCATAGCTGGCTCATCTTTTTTAATTTCTGTAACAACCGCTTCAGTAGTAATTAACATACCTGCAACAGAAGCAGCGTTTTCTAATGCAACACGAGCAACTTTAGTTGGATCAATAACTCCAGCCTCGATCATGTTTACATATTCGTCAGTTTTTGCATTGTATCCGAAATCACCATTTCCTTCTTTTACTTTAGCAACAACTACAGAACCTTCTCCACCAGCGTTGTGAACGATTTGGCGTAATGGTTCTTCAACTGCACGCGTTACAATTTTAACACCTGTCGCTTCGTCAGCATTTGTTGTGTCAATTGTTAAGTTAGATAAAGCTCTAACGAAAGCAACACCACCACCAGCAACGATACCTTCTTCTACAGCAGCGCGAGTTGCGTGTAAAGCATCATCAACACGGTCTTTGATTTCTTTCATTTCAACCTCAGAAGCAGCACCAACGTATAATACAGCAACACCTCCAGCTAATTTAGCTAAACGCTCTTGTAATTTTTCGCGATCGTAGTCAGAAGTAGTTGTTTCTACTTGCGCTTTAATTTGGTTAACACGAGATTTGATTTGCTCAGCATCACCAGCTCCGTTAACAATAGTTGTATTGTCTTTGTCGATAACTACTCTTTCTGCAGTACCTAACATTTCTAAAGTAGCAGTTTCTAACGTAATTCCTTGCTCTTCAGAAATAACAGTTCCTCGTGTTAAGATTGCGATATCTTGTAACATTGCTTTTCTACGATCTCCGAATCCTGGTGCTTTAACAGCAGCAATTTTTAAAGATCCTCTTAAACGGTTCACTACTAAAGTAGCTAAAGCTTGACCTTCAACTTCTTCAGAAATGATTAAGAATGGACGACCTGATTGAGCAACTGGCTCTAATAAAGGTAAGATTTCTTGTAAGTTAGATATTTTTTTCTCACATAATAAGATGTAAGGATTCTCTAATTCAGCAATCATTTTATCTGCATTTGTAACGAAGTAAGGAGATTGATATCCACGATCGAATTGCATCCCTTCTACAACGTCAACATAAGTTTCTGTTCCTTTCGCTTCTTCAACAGTGATAACACCTTCTTTTCCAACTTTAGAAAAAGCTTCTGCGATTAATGATCCTATTGTATCATCGTTATTTGCAGAGATAGAAGCAACTTGTTTGATTTTTTCTGATGAATCACCAACTTCTTGAGATTGCTCTCTTAAGTTAGCAACGATTCCTGCAACAGCTTTATCAATACCACGTTTTAAGTCCATTGGGTTTGCACCAGCAGCAACGTTTTTCAAACCTTCGCGAACGATAGCTTGAGCTAAAACTGTAGCAGTTGTAGTACCATCACCAGCAACGTCGTTTGTTTTAGAAGCAACTTCTTTTACCATTTGCGCACCTAAGTTTTCGATTGGATCTTCCAATTCGATTTCTTTTGCTACAGAAACTCCGTCTTTAGTTACATGTGGAGCACCGAAAGATTTTTCTAAAACTACGTTACGACCTTTTGGTCCTAATGTTACTTTAACTGCATTTGCTAATGCATCAACACCTCTTTTTAAAGCGTCTCTTGATTCAATATCGAATTTAATATCTTTTGCCATTTTTATTTATGTTTTGATGTCTTAAGTCTTAAGTCTTAAGTCGAATATGATTAAAAATTAAAAAATAAGTTACTTTGTACTTAATACATTTTACTTATTACAACTAAATTTAGATGATTGCCAAAATATCAGCTTCACGCATGATTAAATAGTCCTTTCCTTCTAATTTTAATTCAGTTCCTGAATATTTTCCGTAAAGAACTTTGTCTCCAATTGCAACAGTTATTGGTTCATCTTTTTTACCATTACCAACTGCTACAACGATTCCTTCTTGTGGTTTTTCTTTTGCTGAATCTGGGATAATAATTCCTGATGCTGTTTTAGTTTCTGCAGGAGCAGGCTCAATAACCACTCGATCTGCTAATGGTTTAATGTTTAATTGTGACATATTTGTATTTTTATTTTAATAATTGATGGTTTTAAATAAACGAAAAACGTGCCAACACACAATTTCTGCCATTATGGATAAGTTAATTTCACTCCTTAAAACAAAAATGCCAAGTTGTATGACAACTTGGCATTTAAAGTGATTTTTATGAATAATTATTTTTTGATAATCACTTTTTTCGTGAATTGTTCGTTACCTGCTTCAATCGAAACAATGTAAACACCATTTGATAAATTCGATAAATTAACTTGTTGAGATTTCGAAGAATTTAACGTGTTTGAATAAACTGTTCTTCCTGCTAAATCTGTCACCGTAATTTTACCTGATGTAAATGATTTTGTAAAATCTAAATTGATAATTCCATTTGATGGATTTGGAGAAATCGTAGCTAAATCTTTCGAATTGATTTCAGAAGTTGCTAATTTATCAGAAATTTCAAAATTTGCAGCATTTACAGCTAAGAAAACATTATCAATCGCTTTAATCATAATGCGCGCTTCTTTTGTCAAGGTAACATTTGTTGGAACTGTAAAATCATATTTTCCATTATTTGGAACTGATTCAGCTAAAACATAATCAAATGTTTTTCCACCATCAACCGATAATAAAATTTTTACGTTTTGTGTATCAATTCCATTTGCATCCGTTCCCGCAACATCCCAAGTAATTGATGCTGGATAATTTTGAGTCCAATAATCAGTTGTTGCTTGCGAAGTCACTTTGAATGGACCGAAATCTTTTGTAACAAGTACAACATTTTTACGATCAGTTTGACCTCCTTTAGGATTGTTATCTCTAACTAAAAGAGAGAATTTTAGCGTACGAGCAACGCTTGGAATAACTTCCCAGTTCATAGGAGCTGGATTTGTCTCTAAAGTTAATTTACCATCAACAATTGATTGTAAATTAGGGAAGTATCTGTATCCTACTGTAGTTGGATTAAGAGATCGAAATGTTGGTCCATTTTTATTAGTAGATACAGGAGGTTGTGTAGCTATTTGTGTATCTGTTTGTTCCCAGTTGTATGTTATTGCGTCTCCATCAGGATCACTAGCTGTTGCTTCCAAAACAAAAGCGGTTGAGTGAGGAATGTTATATGACAATTTATCTAGAACAATGACAGGTTCATTGTTTCCTGAATCAGAATTTACTGAACAACTTCCATTTGTAGAAGTAACAAAATTATATATATTACTAACACTTACAGTAGAAAAATAAGGGTCACTATTATTTTGTACATTAGGAGGACAAATACCAGCATAAGCCATAATGGTACTTCCACTACCAGGTTCAACTGCTGTAGCGCCTGAGCGATTTCCACTACAAGAATTGTTAAAAGTATGTGGTGCTCCAAATTGGTGTCCCATTTCATGGGCAACATAATCAATATAGAAAGGATCATTAATAGGAGCTCCTAATCCTGTAACACCACCAGCTTTATCTGTACTACAGGGGCTTCTCAAATATGCAACACCTCCACCACCAGTAGAAAATACGTGTCCGATATCATAATTGTCAATACCTATAACTTCATCAATTACTTTTTGATTTTCAGATAACATTTCTTCTCCGTCATTGTTTGTATATTCATCGTCTGTTATAAATAGAATTTTATCATTGTCTTCAACTAATTCCATTGTAACACCAAACTCTTTTTCATAGACTCCATTTACACGAGTCATAGCTACATTTATTGCAGATAAAACTACAGCTAATTTTTCCTCATCTGTTCCATTCGTTGCTCCAGATCTGTTTATGTGGTATCTAGAATATTCTACAGTTGTGGCTAATGCTAATCGATATTTTCTCATTTTACCATCAACAACTGTTCTGTTATGACTGAAATTTTCTGTTACTTGATTAATTAAATTTTGTTGTTGTACATCATCAGTATGACATATGAAATTAATATTATCATCTACATTTTTTCGACTGTAAGAAATGTATGTAGATAGATCTTCTGTATACGCATCAATGTAGGAGATTTCATAACCTTTATGAATCATAGCGCTAAAGCCATGAGATGGTGAATAACTGAATCTAACGGTTGATTTTCCATCAGTAGATTTTCCGACGTAAGACTTAATTGTTTTAAATTTTTCTTGTAGTTTAGGAGCCATAATAGAAGCCTCTTCTACAATATATTTTGTTAATTCTCCATTTTCATTTGGAATATAAATTGTTTTAGATTGATTCAATCCTTTATTCGAAGTATTGTTTAAATCGTCAATTAAATTTCCAATGTCTAATTTAAATAATTTATAATCTTTAGGTGTTGATGATCTTTCTACTAAATCATTAAGTTGGAAATTTTTGTTTTTAAATTCATGCCAGTGATTTTTCTGTGCAAAAACAGTTCCTCCTATAAGAAGGGATAAAATAATAAATTTTGATTTCATAAGCTTTAATATTCAAGTATTAGATAGTGAATTTCTTTTGGAATTTCTAAAAATAAAGTATTAATAGAATCATCAAATTCTGTGTTACTCTTAGTTAATTTTAAAATGCCTTTTTTCTTGTTAACAATTAATTCAGAAGCATCATAATTGCTGATATCCATTTTGCATATAACAGCAATTTTTTTATCTGAAAAATCAACAATATCTAGCGGACTATTTTTTTTACCAGGAATAATAAATGATTTTTGATATTGGTTAAAATTGTCTGAATTAGAAAATATCGTAATCTCATTTTTACAGCCATTACCATCAAAAGAAGTTCTTAAAATAGTTAATTCTTCTTTAGGTATTTTTTTTAATTTTTTCTGTGTAGAGCATCCAAAAATTAATGTGAACAAAATGAATAGATATAAATATTTTTTCATTGCAAGATAGAGGTTTAAATCTTTATTATATAACAATAATTAATTAAATATATTATGATTTTATTGAACAAAAAAAACCTCAAATAATTTATTTGAGGTTTTCTTGTATATTTTTTAAAAAGAATTACTTCGCTGGTTGAGCAGGTAATTGATTTTGACTAGTTCCATTTGCTGCTGGTTGAGCAGGTAAATTATTAGCTGGAGCAGTAGTTGTTTGTTTTATTGGTTTTATTGCATTTGGATTTTCATGCGTTACACCCGCACCAATAATTAATACAACGATAGCTATAAATAATCCCCATGTTGTATTGTCTAAAAACTTGTTAGTTCTTTGTACTCCAAACATTTGGCTACCTCCGCCACCTCCAAAAGTAGAAGATAATCCCCCTCCTTTAGGATTTTGAGATAATACAATTAATACTAGTAATACACTTAATATCATGATAATAACCATGAAAAACTGAAATAGTCCCATTTTATTATTTAGAGTTTTTTAAATTTTCAATTTCTTTAATTCGATTTGCAAATAAACCATTTTTTTCTGGATATTTCAAAATTAATATTTTATAAGCTTTAATTGCTTTATCATATTTTTTTTGTTCAATGTAAATTTGTGCTAATGTCTCAGTCATTAAATCTGAATATTCTTCACTGTTTTGAACAAAATTGGAAGCTGAATTTACTGGAGTAATTTCCGATTTTTTCATCGGAACTATTTTAGGATTTTTTTCAAGAAAATCGTCAATTAGTTTATATTTTATTTCTCTTTCAGCAATTTCCTGTTCCTCTTCTATCGTTTTTTGATCTTTCTGTTGAGAAGGAAATTTTTTTAACCAATCTGAAAAAGAAAATGTAGAATCAGAATTTATTTCGATTATTTCTTTTTGAGAAGACGTTTTTTCTTCATAATTAACTTCCGCTTCTTCAATAATAAATTCTTTTACTTCAATTTCTGTTGTTTGTTGAATTGCATGCTCAATGTCAATTTCAGAAAGGCCATTATTTTTAGTTTCATCATCATTATTAGTCTCATTTTCAGAAATATTACTTTCAATATCTAATTTAACTTCATTTATTTGATGCTCATTTTCAATCGTTTCATTTTCTATTTCTATGAAAGGATCAGTAATATTTTCGTTTTCTGATAAAACAACGTTTGAAGGTGTAATTTTTTCATCTACAATAGAAGTAACAATATCTGTTTCATTGTCTTCTGAAATTATTTCTTGTTCAATTTTTTCAGAATTCATGTAGTGGTATAGATCAACACGGTTGCTACTATGAATAGAAGTTTTATTTAAATAATCCTCAAAAGAAGGATGATTTTCCTTTTTTAAACCATAAAGTAACAAAGCGCGCAATGTGTAGAAATACGGGTATTTTTCTACCTCTTTTTTAAGAAGTGGAATGTCCGATTTCTCGACTTCGTACGGATGTGCTACTAAATATTCAATTCTGGTCATTGCTCAAATATAAGGTTATTTTTTTACCAATCCATCGCAATAGACGCAAAAACTTGGTCGCGAATATCATCAATAATTAAAGGAACAATTGACGATTCTACAGCGCTTAACATCGCATTTCCGTCATATAATTGGAAAGCAGAAAATGTTCTGTCATAACTTTTTGATTCGTCTTTATTGTTGATATATCGAACTTTTACATAAATTGTCAAACGGTTTTTTGCTGCAATATCATTCGATTGAATTGCTTCTGGAACAACATCGTATCCCGTAATTTCACCTTCGATAATTAAGTCAGAATTTTCGTTTGAGTTTAACTTCAACTTCGTTCTACTTCTAAAAATATCTTGAATGGCAATCGTTAAATCTTGACTCAAAGTAGGATTTTGTTGAGGTGCGTAATTCGGGAAAGTTGCCACATAAATTGTGTTCCAATCTGGTTGAATTGCTGCTCCCGAAAGTGAATATTTTATACATCCTGTTAAACTAAAAATAGCAAAAATACTAAGGACGAATAGTTTTATTTTGTTCATATTACAAATGATATTGTTTGATTTTTCGGTACAATGTTCGCTCAGAAATTCCCAATTCGTCAGCCGCCATTTTACGTTTTCCTTTGTGTTTTTCCAACGCCAATTTTATCATTTCCTTTTCATTATCTTGCAACGAAAGAGATTCTGGTTCTTCGATTGGACTTACATCATATACATCGTTCGAATAATCGTATTGCGATTGTTGATAATTTGGTGTAATTGGAGCAGATTTCGTTGGAACCAAATTATATTGACTTGGCACAAAATCTTCTTCTGGTTCGTTTTGATCTTGATAAACGCGCTGAATCAATTCTTGTGTATTGCCATTAAAATCTTTAACATCTTTGTGTTTGATTAAATCTAATGTTAAAGCACGTAAATCGTTCAAATCTTTTTTCATGTCCAATAAAACTTTGAACAATAATTCACGTTCCATAAAATCAGAAGAACTTCCATCTTTCGATTTATTTGTTACCGTCAACATTGTTGAATTATTGGGTAATAATTCCATGATTTTTTCTAACGAAATCACACGGTCTTTTTCCACAACAGAAACTTGTTCAGCAAAATTTCTTAATTGACGCACATTTCCCGGCCAAGGATAATTCGCAATATAATTTTGGGCTTCTGGAGAAAGCTCAATATGCGGCATTCTGTATTTATTTGCAAAATCTGAAGCAAATTTTCGGAACAATAAATTAATATCTTCCTTACGCTCGCGCAAAGCAGGAATATCAATTTGAACTGTATTTAATCGATAATATAAATCTTCACGAAATTTACCTTTTTCAACAGCTTCTTTCAATTTTACATTTGTTGCTGCAACAACACGAACATTTGTTTTTTGAAGTTCCGAAGAACCAACTTTCATAAATTCGCCCGATTCCAAAATACGTAACAAACGCACTTGTGTCGCCAAAGGTAATTCACCAACTTCATCTAAGAAAATTGTTCCGCCATCGGCTACTTCAAAATAACCTTTACGTGTTTGTGTTGCACCTGTAAAAGCTCCTTTTTCGTGTCCAAATAATTCAGAATCTATTGTTCCTTCTGGAATCGCACCACAGTTCACTGCAATATAATTGTTGTGTTTGCGTGCTGATTGATTATGAATAATTTTCGGAATAAATTCTTTACCAACACCACTTTCTCCGATAACAAGAACAGAAATGTCTGTAGGTGCAACCTGAATCGCCTTTTCTAAAGCACGATTCAAGGCTACATTATTTCCAATGATTCCAAAACGTTGTTTGATAGTTTGTAAAGAATCCATTTTTTTATTTTTTAGGTTTTTGAAAAATGATCTATCAAATTTCAATTATTGTCTTATTAAAACCGTCATTTCGAGTAAAATTTTTTAGAGTTTGTATCGAAAATAAGGTTTTAAACTATTAAAATTCTATTCTCGATACAATTTTTAATCATTTCATTTATAAAAATCACTCGAATTGACGAATTTTATTTTTAGTATACAATTGACGGATTGATTGTTTATCCTTCTATCATTTCACCAATCAAAGTAGCCGTTGTACAGCTATTTGCTTTTACGTTTACAAAATCTCCTATTTTAGTTCCTTCTACTTTAGGGAAAACTAAAACCGCGTTTTGTGTATTACGTCCGTACCAGAAATTTTCGTCACGTTTAGAGTTTCCTTCAATCAAAACTTCATGAGTTTTTCCAACATAACTATTCATACGCTCTGCAGAGTGTTTTTGTTGCATTTCGATGATTTCTTGTAAACGACGTTTTTTATCTTCTGGTAAAACATCATCAGGCATTTTTTTGTGCGCTGGCGTTCCTGGACGCTCAGAATAAGCGAACATATAACCGAAATCATATTTCACATATTCCATTAACGATAATGTATCTTGATGTTCTTCTTCTGTTTCGCCACAGAAACCTGCAATCATATCGTGAGATAAAGCACAATCTGGAACGATACGACGAATTTTATCAATTAATTCGAAATATTCTTCACGAGTATGTTGACGATTCATACGTGCTAAGACAGTGGTAGAACCCGATTGAACAGGTAAGTGAATGTATTTACAAATATTTTTGTGTTTCGCCATCATTTGCAATACGCCTTCTTCCATATCTTGTGGATTAGAAGTTGAAAAACGTAAACGAATGTTAGGAAACTGCGTAGCAACCATGTCTAATAATTGAGCAAAATCTACAGCAGTCGCTTTCTGAATATCAGTTGCATTTTTGAAATCTTTTTTTGGTCCTCCACCATACCATAAATATGAATCGACATTTTGACCTAAAAGTGTAATTTCTTTGTAACCAGATTCTGCTAATTCTTTACACTCATTCAAGATAGAATGTGGATCACGAGAACGCTCACGACCACGCGTAAAAGGAACAACACAGAATGTACACATGTTATCACAGCCACGAGTAATCGTAACAAAGGCTGTAACGCCATTTCCACCTAAACGAACAGGAGAAATTTCGGCATATGTTTCTTCTTTTGATAATTGTACGTTTACCGCATCACGACCATCTTCTACATCGTTGATTAAGTTTGGTAAATCGCGGTAAGCATCTGGTCCTACAACGATATCTACTAAATGTTCTTCTTCTAAGAATTTATGTTTCAAACGTTCCGCCATACAACCTAAAACTCCAATTTTAAGACTTGGATTTTGTTTTTTGATTGCGTTTAAAGTTCCTAAACGTTTACGAACAGTTTGTTCAGCTTTTTCACGAATAGAACAAGTGTTTAAAAGAATTAAATCTGCTTCGTCAACTTTTTGAGTGGTTTGATAACCTTCGTTATTTAGAATAGATGCAACAATTTCACTATCCGAGAAATTCATTTGACATCCGTAACTTTCTAAGAATAATTTCTTTGTTGCATTACGAGTAGGAGCAGTCATCAAAGCCTCTCCTTGTCTTGCTTCATCTATATGTTTTTCTTCTGTATGCATTCTAAAATGGATATTTTATCGTGCAAAAATAATAAATCTATGTGACATATTGGCAGTAAAATTTTCTTTTGCATTTTATTAACATTTTGTAGATTTGAGGAAATCTAAAAAAATATAAAACTATGGATGATAGAATTAGACAAAGAATAGAAGAAATTAAACAACGAGGAGTAAATATAAACGTTGGCGATATTTTTTCAAAATCATGGGAAATTTTTTCAGGAATCGCTTTATATGCAATTCTTGCAATTGTAATAACATTCGCAATTAGTTTCATGATTAATTTCTTCTTAGGATTAATCATTTCAGCACCAACTATGGTTATTAATGATCCATCTGATTTAAATGAAGTGTTTGCAGAAGCATCATCTCCTTTAGCGTGGGTGAGTAATATTGTTAGTATTGTAGTTGCAGCAGCTTTAGCACCGATTACAGTAAGTATTTTGACAATGGCTAAAAAATTTAATAAACATCAAAATCCTGATTTTTCAGATTTGTTTGTTCATTATAAAGATGGAAAATTTGGTGTGATTTTTACAACATATTTAGCTGTTCAATTTTTAGGATTCATAGGTATTTTATTATGTATTGTACCTGGATTTATTTTCTATGTTACATCAATACTAGCAATTCCTTTTGTATTGTTTACAAGTTTTACTACAACGGAAGCTATAAAATCAAGTGTAAGTATTTTATTTAAAAACTTCGGATCAGCATTTGTTTTTTGTTTGGCTTGTTTTGGAGTTGCAATTTTAGGCGTACTTGCTTGTGGAGTTGGATTATTAGTAGCAATGCCTCTAATTTATATTGCTACATATGTTTTATATGAAACAGTTATAGGAACAGAAGACAATGAACAATCAGAAATAGACCAAATAGGAACAGATATTTACAAGGATAATCCTTACATGAAATAGACAAAATTATGAAGCAGTTGAAAATCATTTTTGGCTGCTTCATTTTTTTGTTATTAATTTTGCAGAAATTTTTTAAGAAAACAATATGTCTAAAAATCTCGTTATTGTTGAGTCCCCAGCAAAAGCTAAAACCATTCAAGGTTTTTTAGGTGATGATTTTATCGTGGAATCAAGTTTTGGTCACGTGGTCGATTTACCAAAGAAAGGAATGGGAATCGAAATCGAGAATCATTATAAGCCAATATACGAAGTAACACCTGATAAAAAGGAGGTTGTAAGTAAACTGAAAAAATTGTCTTCGAAAGCCCAAACAATTTGGTTAGCATCCGATGAGGACCGCGAAGGAGAAGCAATTTCTTGGCATTTGTATCACGTTCTTGGATTAGAAAAGAAAGATACAAAACGTATTGTTTTTAATGAAATTACAAAAAAAGCGATTCAACGTGCGGTAGAAAATCCACGTCAAATTGATGAGAATTTGGTTGATGCACAACAAGCTCGTCGTGTTTTGGACAGATTAGTTGGTTTCGAAATGTCGCCAATTTTATGGAAAAAAATCAAACCAGGCTTATCTGCAGGTCGTGTTCAATCAGTTTCTGTTCGATTAATTGTTGAACGTGAAAAAGAAATTCAAAATTTTGTTCCAGTTTCGTCATATAAATTCATTGCAATTTTCGAAACAAATGAGGGAAGAACATTAAAAGCAGTTTTAACAAAAGAATTTTCTACGTTAAAAGAAGCCGAAGATTTCTTAGAAACATGTGTTGGAGCAGATTTTAAAGTAAATGATTTACAAAAGAAACCAGCAAAGCGTACACCTTCAGCACCATTTACAACATCAACTTTGCAACAAGAAGCATCTCGTAAATTAGGTTTTTCAGTTTCAAGAACGATGCGTGTCGCACAACAATTATACGAATCTGGACATATCACATATATGAGAACAGATAGTGTGAATTTGTCTGATGATGCATTAACAGCAGTAAAAGCTGAGATAGAATCTGCTTACGGAAACAAATATGTTGAGATAAGAAAATATAAAAACAAAAATTCATCTGCACAAGAAGCGCACGAAGCGATTCGTCCAACGCATTTCGAAAATCATTCAATAAATGCAGACGATTCTATGCGAAAATTGTACGAATTAATTTGGAAACGTACAGTTGCTTCTCAAATGGCAAATGCAGAATTGGAACGAACTATTATTGATATTGATAACAACAAAAACAACTTTATTTTCCAAGCGAAAGGAGAAGTAATTGTGTTTGATGGTTTCTTAAAAGTATATCAAGAATCGTTTGACGACGAAGATGCTGATGATGATAAAGTATTATTACCAAGTGTAAAAGTAAATGAGCAATTGAAAGCAGATGAAATAAACGGTACTGAACGTTTTTCTCGTCCTTCGGCTCGTTATACAGAAGCATCTTTGGTAAAAAAATTAGAAGAATTAGGAATAGGTCGTCCATCAACTTATGCACCAACGATTTCTACAATCCAGAATAGAGGCTATGTGGAAGTTGGGGAATTGGATGGTCAAGAACGAAAATATAATACCTTAACGTTAATCGATAATCAAATCAAAAAAGTTCAACAAAAAGAAATTTTTGGAGCTGATCGTCGCAAATTAATGCCAACTGATATCGGAATCGTGGTAAATGATTTCTTGGTTGATTATTTTACGAATGTGATGGATTATGATTTTACGGCGCGTGTCGAAAATAGTTTTGATGAAATTGCGGAAGGTAAATTGAATTGGACAAAAATGATTGATGAATTTTACACGAAATTTCATCATGTTGTAGAAGATGTTCAAGAAAATGCAGATCGTGCAACTGGAGAACGCGAGTTAGGAATTGATCCTGTTTCAGGTAAAAAAGTGCATGCACGTATTGGACGTTTCGGACCAATGATTCAGATTGGTGAAGCAGAAGATGAAGAAAAACCTCGCTTTGCAAGTCTTCAAAAACATCAATCTATTCATAATATTACCTTAGAAGAGGCAATGAAATTGTTCGAATTACCAAAAACTTTAGGTGAGTATAAAGCGCACGAAGTAGAAGTGAATATTGGACGTTTTGGACCTTATGTGAAATTTGATGATAAATATATTTCGATTCCGAAAGAGGAAGATCCAATGGATTTATCATTTGATCGTGCAGTAGAATTAATCGAAGAAAAATTAAAAGCTGATGCACCGATTGCACAATACGAAGGGTATGATGTAACAAAAGGAAAAGGACGTTTTGGACCATTTATCAAATGGAATGAATGGTTTATTAATGTTCCGAAAAAATACGATTTCGATCATTTATCTCAAGCTGATATTATCGAATTGATTGAAGATAAAAAACGTAAAGAATCTGAACGTGTTGTTCGCGAATGGTCAGAACAGGAAATTCGATTAGAGAAAGCGCGTTGGGGACGTTATAATTTGATTCAAGGAAAAATAAAAGTTGAGTTATCGAAAGAGACGAATCCAGAAGCGTTGACTTTAGCTGAGGTTGAAAAATTAATAGAAGCAGCAAAACCTAAAAAGAAAGCTGCGGCTAAAAAAGCGCCAGCAAAAAAGACAACTGCGAAGAAAACGACAACTAAAAAAACAACGACTAAAAAGTAATGTACAAAGACTTTTTAAAACCCGTTTCTGAAGAATTACAAGATTTTGCTAAATCTTGTAATTCTTTTGCGTTAGGACAAGCTATAAAATTTCGTGAAGATGTGATCGAAATCGATGAAAAATCGAACGATAAAATCGCGATTATTGGTGTAACAGAATCTCGTTCGAAACAAAAAGATTTGATCGAAGATGTAGATTTTAGCTTAGTTCGTACACAATTGTATGAGTTGCAAATGGGAAATTGGTCGATCGATTTGTACGATTTTGGTGATGTTGTTTATTATGATGATAAAGCCGAAACCGAAAAAGTTTTTAGAGAAGTTACAAACGGATTAATTCGTGATGGATATGTCGTTGTTATTTTGGGTGGAAATCCAAGTTTAGGTTATCAACAATATCGTGCGTATGATGAAATTGTTGATAAAGTTTATTACTTAACAATCGATCATAAATTACGATTAGATAAAGATGAAGCGCAAACAACAGAAAATAATTATTTAACAAAAATTATTTCGAATGAGCCTTTCAATTTATTAGATTACACGAATATTGGTTTTCAAACATATTTTGTTGCGCAAGAAAAATTAGATTTGTTGGATCAGTTAAATTTTGATGCTGTTCGTTTGGGGCTAATTTCTGAAAATGTAAAAGAAATAGAACCTTATTCTCGAGATGCTAATGCAGCTTTGCTTAATTTATCGAGTTTGCAAGGTTCGGATTTCTCTTCTTCAAAAAATATGACGCCAAATGGATTTACTTCGCGCGAAATCTGTGCGTTAACAAGATATTTAGGTTTCAGCAATAAATTGACTTCACTTTACGTTTGTGATTATATCGAAAATTATAAAAAATTAGATCATCTATTAATTTCGCAGATGATTTGGTATTTTATTGATGGAAAAAATCACCGTCCAGAGATAAAAAGTTTTGAGGATACACAATATTTTGAGAAAATTTTTGTTCCTACAGAAGGATACAATTATATTTTTTACCGAAATATATTAACCAATCAATTGTGGATAGAAGTTGATAACACTGTTGATGGAGAGCGAAAATTTGAAATTATTCCGTGTTCAGAAAAAGATTATGAACAAGCCTTGAATGGTGAAATACCGAATAGGTGGTGGAAATATTTCAAAAAATTTTATTAAAAAATAAAGAACAATTTTAAAAATCAATTAATAAATTGCCTTAATTTGTAGCCTTATTAATTGAGAACTAAAAGTATAAAACCTGTATAAAAATAAATCTATAACAGAATGAATAGAATTTTGGTAAGTGCATTGTTGCTATCTCTTTCTTTATCATCATGTAAAATGCTGAAGAACAGAGGGAGTAGTGATAGAAATGATGGACAAATAGTTTCGAAAACATCTTCGGCTTGGACGCCAGTTCGTCCAAAGGGAATGGTTCCGATTCCGAGTGGATCGTTTGTTTTAGGACAAACCGATTACGATTTTACAAAAACAAATGATGCTCCAGTAAAAACGGTTACTGTTACAGGTTTCTTTATGGATGACACAGAGATTACAAACTCTGAGTATCAGATTTTTGTAAATTACGTAAAAGATTCTATCGCTCGTACTGCTTTGGCAAACAAGGCAGAAACTTTAGGTTTTGATCCAATGAATCCTTCGGCTGACGGAGATGGAATTGGAGCTTATGCTTACGTTTCAGGATCTGCTGATGGAGAAGGAACGCCATATGACGAATATTTAAAAAATAGTAATACAGGTCGTGATGGTCAATCATTAGATGCAAAGAAATTAAATTGGAAACAGCGCTTGGAGTGGGATAAATACAAATATCCAGATGTAGATTATGCAGAGGTTATGGAAGGATTATATTATCCACCAGAAGAGCGTATGAATGGAGAAAGACGTATTGACACGCGTAAATTAAACTATTCTTATGTGACAGTTGATCAAACTGCTGCAGCAAAAAAACGTGGTACTTTCCGTGTAGATTTTCGTAAAGAATTTAGTTTAAACATTTATCCTGATACAACAGTTTGGGTAAGAGATTTCAACTATTCGTACAATGATCCAATGCACCAAGACTATTTTTGGCATAAAGCTTATGCAAATTATCCTGTTGTAGGTGTTAACTGGAATCAAGCAACAGCTTTTTGTGATTTCCGCACAAGATATCATAACACAGCATTGAATAATAAAAAGAAAAGAGGAAGTCAAGTAAAAGTTATTAGTTACCGTTTACCAACAGAAATTGAGTGGGAATACGCAGCGAAAGGTGGTTTAGAAAATGCACCTTATCCTTGGGGAGGTCCTTATTTAACAGATGATAGAGGTTGTTATCTAGCGAACTTCAAACCAAAACGTGGAGATTATTTAGAAATCAACGATGGCAAGAAAACTGGTTACATGTATACGGCTCCTATAAAAACATTCCGTGCGAATGGATATGGTCTTTATGACATGGCTGGTAACGTAGCTGAATGGACAAGTTCTCCGTATAACAGATCATCTTATACAATGTCTTCATCACTTAATCCGTCAATTACAATGTCTGGAGAAGTAAATAGAAGTGTAAGAGGAGGATCTTGGAAAGATGTTGGATATTTATTAATGACTTCAGCAAGAGATTGGGAACACAAAGATTCTGCAAGAAGTTTCATCGGATTCCGTACAGTTCAATCTTTCCCAGAAGGATCAAAAGTAAATTTTAGAAAAACCAAATAACCTAATTAATAAAACAATTTAATAAAAAGCACTCTTATGGCAGTACAAGCTTCAAAACAAGAACGTCTTACAAATTTTTTGTATAATTTCTTTGCCGCAGTAGTAATTATCGGGGCATTATGTAAAATTACGCACACGAATTTAGGACCAATATCAGCCAATTTAATCTTAACAATCGGATTAGTAGCTGAAGCATTCGTCTTCTTTTATTCAGCATTTTTCGATAAACCTCAAGGAAGCTATGAATGGGAAAAAGCTTATCCAGAATTATTAAATGGAGAACCAGTACAAAGAAAAACTGCTGCTGTTGCAACTGCAGGAAATAATTTAACTGCTGAGTTAGACAAAGTATTAGCAGATGCAAAATTAGATAAAGAAGTTTTCGAAAGATTACGTGGTTCTTTAGATAAATTTGGTTCAGCTGTTAACGAATTAAACACAACAACATCTGCTGTCGCTTCAACAGAACAATATAGCAACGAAATTGCAAAAGCATCAACTAACATCAGCCAATTAAATGCTGTATATGCTGAGCAAATTGTAAATAGCCAAAAACAAGTAGAATTAAATAAACAATTTATCGAAGAAATGCAAAAATCTTCAGGTAGTTCAGAGCAATTCTTGAAAGAAATGCAAGAGCTTTCTGCTAACATTAATGCATTAAACAAAGTATACGGAGGTATGCTTTCTGCAATGAAAAACAACTAATCATTGTACGATAAATTAAACTAATTATTCATTAATTCTATAAATTATTATGGCAGGAGGTGGTAGACTAACCGGACGTCAGAAGATGATCAACCTGATGTATCTCGTGTTCATTGCAATGATGGCTTTGAACGTGGATCGTGAGGTGTTGAGATCTTTCGAAACGATAAATACTTCTTTAGAGTCAACAACGACTTTAACGAAAACAAATAACGATACCTTCTATGGTCAAATTGATCTAAAAGCGAAGGACGACCCAACTTATGCAAAAACTCAAGCAGATGCTGCAGAAGTTAAAAAGCAAACAAATGATTTTGTTGCTTATATTGATGGATTGAAAAAAGAATTAGCTGGTGCTGATTTTGTTTCAGGATCGGAAGATACAGATTACAATGCATTGTCTAATACAGAGCCTGTAGTTTCTTTATTCTTTAAAGGAAAAGGAGGTGACAAAGGAAATGAGAAAGCACAAGAGTTTACGAACAAAATTGATGGTTTCAGAAATTTCTTAATGACTTTTGCTAAGCAAAGTCCAGATGCTAAAAATGCTGAAGCTCGTATCAACGAATTTTTTGGAACAACACCAAAAACGAAAAATCAAAGCTGGATGCAAGAAAAATTCTATGATCAACCAATGGTTGCGTCATTAACGAATTTATCTAAAATGCAAATGGATGCACGTACAGAAGAAGGTAACTTAGTAAGAGCATTATTATCTGGTAAATTAGAAGAGAAAATCGAGTTGGATGCATTCCAAGGTTTATTCTTATCGCCAGGTGTTGTAAAAGTAGGTGATGAAGCTGTTCTTAATGTAGTTTTAGGAGCTTACGATAATTCTATCAAAGGTTCTGTTTCTACAAGTGTTGGTTCTGCTGCTGTTGTTGATGGTAAAGCTTCTATTAAGTTGAATACATCATCAGTTGGTATGCATCAATTAACAGGTAACATTACTTATGTATCGAATGGACAAACGAAAACGGTTAATATTGCACCTTCAACTTATCAAGTTGTAGCACAAACATTAGATAAAAAGGCTGCAGAGATTATTGAAAAAGATCCAACAGGAGGTTCTATTGTTGCAGATAATTTACGTGTAGTTTACCGTGGAGTTACTAACCCTATTTCTGCTACAATTAATGGAGCGAATGGACCAGTTAGTTTAAGTGCTTCTTCTGGAAGTCCTTCTTCTGCTGGAGCTAATAAATGGAATTATACTCCTGGAGGAGGAAGCGAAGTGGTGTTTACGGCATCTGCGAGAGCAAGCTCAGGAAAAACATTGTCAGTAAAAGAAACATTCCGTATCAAACCAGTTCCACCAGCACGTGGTGTAATCTTAGGAAATACAAGTCCAGCTATTCCAGATAATGGAATTGCAGCGCAAACAATTCGCGTAGATTGGCCAGATTTCTTATTCCCAATTTCGGGAGAAGTAACATCTTTCAATGTAAGAGTACCAGGTCAAGCAACAGTACGTGTTTCTGGAAATAAAATGTCAGGAGCGGCTGGAGCAATTTCGAAAGCGAAAAAAGGCGATGTAATTGGTGTGTTCGATATTAAATATCGTACAAATTCAGGAGCAACTGGAGAAGCATCATCTATCGCAATTCAAGTACAATAATTTAAAAAGTAAAAATTTAAAATATGAAGTATCTTTTGTTTGGTTTAATGAGTTTTTTCTCAACTCTTACAATGGCGCAAAATGTTCTTAACGCTGTTTCGCCAGAACAGTTAAGAAAAGACCGCGAAAATAAAACAAGAGTTGATGAAGCTGGAGATACAGTAAGTACGGCTCAAGATCCTATGAAATATGGTTTTATCGAAGATAAAGATGTTTTATGGTCGAAAGTTGTATGGGAAGTAATTGATTTGAATGAGCGTCTAAATCAGCCATATTATAGATCTGGTGATGAGTTAGTGCAAAATTCTAAATCATTATACGATGTATTGGTTGACGGAGTTCGTAGCAAAAAGATTAGAGAAGTTTACGACGATGAGTACTTTCAAACTAAAATGAGTTATGAGCAAATTATGGCTCGTAATGAGAAGAAAGATACACAACAGTATTACTACGATATGAAAGCTGCTGGAGAAACTCCTGATGAAGCTGCTATTTTTAATTATAAAATTAAATCTGACGATATCAAAATGGTAAAAACGAAAGGTCTATGGTACATCGACCGTCGTTTAGGAGAATTAAAATATCGTTTGTTAGGTTTAGCAATTATGGGACCTGATGCGCAATCGTTAGGAACAGAGTTTGCTGACGGAGCTTTCGTAGATTTGTTCTGGATTTGGTATCCAGATGCTCGTAATGTTTTGGTGAATGCAACGGTATTCAATCCAAGTAATTCAAATTCGGCAATTACATACGATGAGATGTTAAATGCACGTAGATTTAGTTCTATTATTTACAAAGCTCAAACAATGTATGGAACGAAAATGATTGATGATTACATTCCAAATGATGCGAAAGGTCAATTAGAAGAACATCACAAAATTAGAAATTCTATCATTCAGTCAGAAGCTGATATGTGGAATTACTAATCAGAATACAATACAAAAAATCCAGTCATTTGACTGGATTTTTTGTTATAACTTTAGTTCAAATTAAATAAAAACCATGAAAAATATTTTATTATTATCATTATTTATAATATCAATTAATAGTTTTGGACAACAAAAAGTTTTAAGGAACTCTATTAAAAAAATAACAACAAAATTAGATGAAAGCTCAGATGGAAAAACTTTAAAAGAGTTTGTAGAGAGCATTTACATTAATTCATTAAATACTTTTGAAGGAGAGAAACTATTGATAAACACTGATGAACTTAGTGTACAAGTGAAAAGAAACTCAGGTAAATTTGAATCGATGAAATTGAAAGATTTGAATGATATTTCTGTAGATCAACTAAAATCTTTTGAGTATAAAAAAGATAAAACAATCGAAGCTCTTTACGGAAGAAGAGGCGAATTATTTGGAATGGTTATGATAGAATTAAAATAGAAAAAATCCAGTCATCGACTGGATTTTCTTGTTTATGTATTTATAAGAATTTAACTTTCTAAAATCTAAAATCTAAAATCTAAAATCTAAAATCTAAAATCTAAAATCTAAAATCTAATTCGCATCTCCTTTTTCAATTCCTTCCTCTATTTTTTCTTCAACTTCTGCCTTTTCTTCATGGTCCAATTTCATTTCTCCCGAATCATCATCACTACGTAAAACAACTTGAATACTGATAGGAAAATGATCTGAGCCAATATTTGGTTCTCGTATCATATCAATTAATCGAAACTGCGAACTCAAAAAATAATGATCCAAAGGCCAACGTAAGAACCAATGATGTGCATGAAAAGTATTGAACATTCCACGACCACGACGAGGATCTAAAAGTTGCGAAGTTTTCAAAAATAAACGTGTTGTTCTGCTCCACGCAACATCATTCAAATCTCCAAAAACAATGCACGCTTTTCTATATTCTTTCGCTTGTTTTCCTATAATCAAAATCTCAGCATCGCGTTCAGCACTTTCTTCATTTTCTTGCGGAACTGGCGGAGTTGGATGTAAACCATACAAACGCACAATTTGATTATTATATTCGATATCAGCAATAATTGAAGGGATTTCTGTGCTGATTAAATAATTAATTTCTTGGTATTTTATAGGTAATTTAGAGTAAAACAATAATCCATAAGTGTTTTCTAACGGAACTTCTATTTTGTACTCAAAATCGTTTGTAGCTTCTTTTATTTGTTCCATCCATTCGTTGTTCGTTTCTAATAAAAAAACGATATCAGGATTTCTTTTCTTAATTAATTCAACCAAATTTTGATATTTCGTATTGTCTTGCAAAACATTATAAACAAGTAAATCAAGCGGTTTTTCATTTGGTTTAAAGGTTACTTGTTCAATCATTTTTTTACCAAAAGGAGAATAAGGAATAATGACCCAAAGCAAATAAATCGCCGTAAAAACTAAGCAAATAAATAGACTTATTGTGACTGAAGTTTTAGGTACAAAAATGAATAAAATACAAGTTGCAATTACCAAAGCAAATTTTTGAAATCGCGGATAATCAAAAACTCTAACCGTCCAATGTGTATGCTTGATGAAAGGAATAATGACGGAAAGGATAATGAGGCAAGAAATTATGGTATAGAATATTTGCATAAAATGGTTGATTTTAAGAATAAAGATAAGTAAAACCGAAACATTATTTACCTTTGTAAGCAAATTTTAGAAATTGAAAAAAGTAGAATATATCATCGTTGGTCAAGGTGTTGCAGGGAGTTGTATGGCGATGAAATTGTTGAAAGAAAATAAATCTTTTGTGGTAATTGATAATCATTTTCACAAAGCATCGGCAATTGCTGCTGGAATTTTTAATCCTGTAGTGCTAAAACGATTTTCAATTGTTTGGAATGCGACAAAACAAATCGAAAGATTACGCGAGGTTTTTGGTGATTTTGAACAATTATTAAACAAAAAATATATCTACAATTTTCCAGTTTATAGAATTTTTAATGACGAACAAGAGAAAAAAACGTGGTTGAAAAAAGCGACAACTCATCCAGATTTGATTGATTATTTAGCAACAGATACAGAACAACTGAATGATTTTTCTTCAATCAATTCTCCGATTGGTTCTGGCGAAGTTTTGCACACAGGTCGTGTCGATTTGACAAATCTTCTGGCTGATTTTAAAGATTATTTAGTTGAAAATGATTTGTTTCTTGATGAGACTTTTGATTTCAATGAGTTAAAATTAAATGATAATCAAACGAGCTATAAAAATATCGAGGCAACTAAAATAATTTTTGCCGAAGGTTATAATATTTTGAGCAATCCATATTTCAAAAATTTACCTGTAATTGGTGTAAAAGGCGAAGTTTTAAAGATAAAAACTGAAGCCAATTTACCTGAAGCAGTTGTGAAAGGAAAAGAATTTTTGATGCCTTTAGAAAATAATCAATATTTTGTAGGCGCAACTTACGATCGCGATTATGTGAATTATAAAAATACTGAGGATGCAAAACAATATTTGGTTGAAGGTGTTCAGAATTTTTTTAAAGATGATTTTGAAGTTGTGGAACAACATGCGTCAATTCGTCCAACGGTTGTCGATCGTCGTCCGATTATTGGAGTGCATCCTACGCATCAACAATTGATTTGTTTGAATGGAATGGGAACGCGCGGAACAATGTTGGCCCCTGTGATGGTGGATGATTTGTACGATTTTTTAGAAAATAATCAACCTATTGATAAAGAAGCGAATATTGCACGTTTCTATGATCGATTTTAAACCTATTTTGAATGAAAAATTTTGACATAAAAATATTTGCAATTCAACTTGTAGCAAGCGTTTTGTTATTTTTAGGAATTCAACAATTTTACGTTTTGGTTGAATTAGATTTGATTGAATTAATTCATTCAATGGGAAAAGATAATTTTGCCTTTTTGGTTAGAAAAAGTGACGAATTCGGAATCAGCGAAAAACTGAAACATTTAGCTACAATGAAAACAATTTTGAGTTTTGTAGGTATTGTTTTGGCATATATTTTATGTTCAGTTATCAACCATAAACGCAATTACGATTGGAAAATGTCTGTAATTATAGTAGTGTTGTGTTTTTTAGTTTTTCAATTCAGATTAATCAATCTTCCAATTAATTTTATTGCAACCAAAAATCTCGCATTGGCTTATTTTGTGCCAGCAACTTTTTCGATTTTAATCAGTTTTGTATTGTATTTTTTGAGTTATCGTTTAAAACCTTAAAAAAAATCAATGCAAAATTCTACAATTAGCATTAATATTTTTAGCTTCTTTTATAAAAGTTAAAGCTAATTGTTCATCGTTAACATCAATTGTTATTGAATGTCCATCTAATAATTTGTCAACATTACTTTTAGCAACTTTTAATGATATTTTTAGTAAGTCAATTTGTAGATGTGTTAAAGTGACTTTTTGAAATCCTTCATTCCAGCCATCAAATATTATCTTCATAAGTGATTTTAAATATTGTTAAAAATAGAAATGAATACTTGTTTTAAGTTCTAATGCTTTATGAAATATATTAATAATATTTTCGCATTCAGGATATGTTTTCTTCAATTGATTATAAGTGTTTTCAATTAAAACTAAATTATTAATTTTTTCGTCTTCATAATCGTCAATTATTGAATTACAAGTTTGATTAATTAAATCAAAAACACCTTTCTTCCATAAAATATTAAATTCTGATTCATTTAACCTAATTTCGATTAATTCGTTTGGAGAAGCTGTATCATAATCTAATTTTAATTCAGCTTCTTTATTAATAGGAACAATAATAATTTTACTCATAATCATTAATTGAAAGGTGATTGTTATTTTTAAAACACTTTCACAATATACTACTTATAGTTTTGAGATAAGTTTTCATCTAACAAAAAACATTGTATTTTTGCAAAATGTTATTAGTACAAAATTTAGGAGTTTATTTTGCGGGTAGATATTTATTCGAAAACGTTTCGTTCCGCATCAACAAAGGAAACCGTGTTGGTTTGGTAGGGAAAAATGGAGCAGGAAAATCTACTTTGCTTAAAATTTTAGCCAAAAGTCAGCAATCTTCAGAAGGTGAAGTTGTTTACGAAGGCGACGTTACAATCGGATATTTATCGCAAGATATTGATTTTGTACAAGGAAGAACGGTTTGGCAAGAAGCGGATTCTGCTTTTGAGCAATTGGTTGAAATTCAAGAACGTATTGATTTTGTAAACAAAGAATTAGCTGAAAGAACAGATTACGAATCGGACGAATATGGAAAATTAATTGAAGATATTTCTCATTTAACAGAACGTTTCGGACTTTTAGGTGGTTACACAAAAGATGCTGAAATCGAACAAATTTTAATTGGTTTAGGATTCAAAAATTCAGATTTTCATCGCCCAACAGAAGAATTTTCTGGAGGTTGGAGAATGCGAATTGAATTGGCAAAACTATTGTTGCAAAAACATGATGTAATGCTTTTAGATGAGCCTACCAACCATTTGGATATCGATTCGATTGTTTGGTTAGAAGATTTCTTGAAAGATTATCCTGGAGCTGTTGTGTTGGTTTCGCACGACCGTCAATTTTTGGATAACGTAACTAATCGTACAATCGAAATTGCAAATCGCCACATTTCTGATTTTAAAGCGAATTATACGCGTTATTTAGAATTGCGTGAAGATCGTCGCGAAAAATTAGAGCAAGCACAGAAGAATCAAGAGCAAATGATTAAGCACACGGAAGATTTAATTTCAAAATTCCGTGCAAAAGCTAATAAAGCTTCGATGGCGCAATCATTAATCAAAAAATTAGATAAAATAGAACGCATCGAAATTGAAAATGATGATGTAACGAAAATGAATATCCGTTTTGTGGATGCTGTTCAGCCAGGTAAAATTATTTTCGAGTTAGATGATGTAGGTGTTGCTTTTGGTGATCATCAAGTTTTTGATCATGTTTCTTTTTATGTTAATCGAGGAGAAAAAGTAGCTTTTGTTGGTCAAAATGGTCAAGGAAAAACGACTTTATCGCGTGCGATTATCAACGAACAAGAGCATTCAGGCAAAATAAAACATGGACATAATGTAGAAATCGGATATTTTGCCCAAAATCAAGCACATGTTTTGAATGATAAATTAACGGTTTTAGAAGAAGCAGAAAATTCTGCAACAGAAGAAACACGTAAACATGTTCGCGATTATTTAGGTGCATTTATGTTTGGTGGTGATGCTGTTGAGAAAAAAGTTTCGGTTCTTTCGGGAGGTGAGCGAAATCGTTTGGCGTTGTGTAAATTATTGTTACGTCCATTCAATGTATTAATCATGGATGAGCCAACGAACCACTTGGATATTGTATCAAAAGAATTGTTGAAAAAAGCTTTACAAAAATATTCTGGAACTTTGATTTTAGTATCTCATGACCGTGAATTTTTAGAAGGTTTAGTAGATAAAGTGTTCGATTTCCGTAATGGTCAAGTGAAAGAATATCTTTCTGGAATTGATGATTATTTGGCGCAAATAAAAGCGGGAAGTTTCCGTGAAGTGGAGAAAGGAAATAGTTTGGCTGCACGAAAAGAAGAGAAACCGATTGAGGTTAAAATAGAACAAGCGAAAAGAGTTTTATCTTTTGAGGAAGAGAAAGAGCAAAAACGTCTTAAAAATAGATTGTCAAGAATAGAAACGGAGATTTCTGATTTAGAGACGAAGATTGCCGATTTAGAAAATAAGTTGCATGCAGGTTCGCAAACGCAACAAGAATTAGATAAATACTCGAATCTGAAAAATGATTTAGACAAAAAAATGTTAGAGTGGGAGGAGGTTTCTGAACAAATTATCTAATGATAGAAATAGAAAAAAAAGTGCTACAAACTGTAGCACTTTTTTTGTACATTATATTTTTAGAATAAAACAAAATGCATAAACAATCATTTGCTGCAATTATATCAGAACTACCAAAAACATTAATTCTTGGCTCTTTACCTGGTGATTTATCGTTAGAAGTCAATCAATATTATGGACATCCGCGTAATCGATTTTGGAAAATGATGTTTGAGATTTTTGAGACAGAATTTTCAGAAGATTATGAAATAAGAAAACAACTTATTTTACAGAATAAGTTTGCGCTTTGGGATGTTGCACATTCTGCTGACAGAAAGGGAAGCATGGATGTGGATATGAAAAATGTTTTGCCAAATCAGATTGATGAATTGTTGAATGAATATCCTACAATTGATAAAATAATTTTCAATGGAAAGAAATCAGAACAATTATTTTGGAAATATTTTGATGAAAAAACATCTATTGAGTATATTTCTTTGCCAAGCACAAGTCCTGCAAATGCTCAATTTTCTTACGAACGATTGATTGAAATCTGGAAAAATGCAATTATTTAAGATGAATTTTTAATGTTCAAAATAATTTAATCAAAGAAAAGTAAAATTATTTTAGTGCTTAAAAATATTATGATGAGAAACTTAGCTTTTGATGTAAAATAATTATGAAAAAAATGTTTCCTAAAAGTTTTGTAATTAAAAAAGCTGTTCTATATTTGCACTCACAATCGCGGGAATAGCTCAATTGGTAGAGCGTCAGCCTTCCAAGCTGAATGTTGCGGGTTCGAGTCCCGTTTCCCGCTCTAACTTCTTTCTTAGAAGTGGATGCCTTGGTGGTGGAATTGGTAGACACGCAGGACTTAAAATCCTGTGTCCATTAGGACGTGCGGGTTCAAGTCCCGCCTGAGGTACAACAAAGCTCAAGAATTTATTTTCTTGGGCTTTTTTTGTTATATATTTTTTTCATAAAATAGATTTATAAAAAAAAACCACCTAAATAGCTTTAGATGGTTTTTTTTAATTATAAGTTGTAATAAATTACTTATTCATTGAGATTAAAAACTCTTCGTTAGAGCGTGTATGTTTGATACGATCGTGTAAGAATTCCATCGCTTCTACAGGATTCATATCCGATAAATGGTTGCGAAGAACCCACATTAATTGTTGTGTTTTGTCGTCTAATAACAAATCGTCTTTACGCGTAGAAGAACTTACTAAGTCAATTGCAGGGAAAATACGTTTGTTCGAAATCTTACGATCCAATTGTAATTCCATGTTTCCTGTTCCTTTAAATTCTTCGAAAATAACTTCATCCATTTTAGAACCTGTATCAATCAATGCAGTTGCAATAATTGTTAAAGAACCTCCATTTTCGATGTTACGAGCAGCTCCAAAGAAACGTTTTGGTTTGTGTAATGCATTTGCATCAACACCACCCGATAACACTTTACCAGAAGCTGGCGAAACAGTATTGTAAGCACGTGCCAAACGCGTAATAGAATCTAAAAGAATCACAACATCGTGTCCACATTCTACCATACGTTTTGCCTTCTCTAAAACGATATTCGCAACTTTTACATGGCGATTTGCTTCCTCATCAAACGTAGATGCAATAACCTCTCCGTTTACCGAACGTTTCATATCTGTTACCTCTTCTGGACGCTCATCGATTAATAAAACAATCAAATAAACTTCTGGATGATTTTGCGCAATTCCATTCGCAATATCTTTCAATAACGTTGTTTTACCCGTTTTTGGTGGCGCCACAATCATCCCACGTTGACCTTTACCTATTGGTGTAAATAAGTCAATCACGCGATTTGATAAAGATTTAGAATTACTTAAATTGAATTTCTCGTTAGGGAAAAGTGGAGTTAAATGCTCAAAAGCGATACGATCACGTACATAATCTGGCGTACGACCGTTGATTTCTTTAATTTTGATTAAAGGAAAATATTTTTCACCTTCTTTTGGAGGACGAACTTCTCCTGTAATTGTATCTCCCGTTTTTAATCCAAATAATCTAATTTGAGATTGAGAAACATACACATCATCAGGCGAAGACAAATAATTAAAATCAGATGAACGTAAAAAACCATAATTATTATCTGGTAAAATCTCTAAAACACCTTCAGTTTCAATAATTCCATCAAATTCATAATTCGCAGCGCGATATTTATTTTTTTGATTTTGATTGTTGTGGTGATTATTTTGTTGAGATTGATCGTTTTGATTACGATTATCAGATTGATTATTTTTCTTCTGATTATTTTGGTTATTCTTTTTCAGATCTTGGCTTTTGTTTGCTCGTTCCTGAAATTTATTAACGCGAGGATTATTTTCTTCCTTTTTTTCTGTTTCGGTAGAAATATTTTCAACTTTTTCAGTTTTTACTTCTTCTGCAACAGCCTCTTTTTGTTGAACTTCTCCTTCCGAATTCTGAACTCGTTTGCGTTTCGGTTTCTTTTCTTCTGTAGGTAGATTTTCAGCTTTATCTTTTTTAGCAGGTTTTGTTTCAGCTTTTTCTTCAACCTTTGGTTGGCTGTTGATAAAACCTAAAACAGCGTCTAACAATTCGCCTTTTTTTAATTTCTTATACCCATCGATTTTCAGTTGCTCTGCAACTTGTTGTAAATCTGGTAATTTGAATGATTTTAATTCTTCGATATCAAACATAATCCTATAATGAAGGTATTAATGTGTTTATATTTTTTTTATTCAATAAAGTAATTGGGAATCATAACAATAGAATTGTTATAAAGCGTATAAATTTGAGATTTATTAATGCAATAGTACGAATAATTATAAAAACTCAAAAAGTTTTTTTACATTTGTATTCGAAATTTAAGAAATGATTCAAAGAAAGCAAAGTATATATTTATTCTTAAGTGGAATAATTTCGAGTATATTCGCCATGAATTTTGATAAGCTGTTTGATATTCCATTAAATTGGTTACAAAATCCGGAGAAAGGAGATTACATTTTTTCGTTAGCCTTTTTCTCATCAGCTTTAATTTCATTTTTAACCATTATGTTTTTCAAAAAACGTAAGTTACAGATTAGCTTAGGATGGTTAAACATTATTTTGAATGTTTTATTAATTGGTTCTTTTGTATATTGTCTATTAACATTACCTGGAGAAGGAAATTCTGAGAAAGGTATTTGGGCATTAGTTCCTTTAGCTTCGATTGTGCTTCTGTCAATTGCCAATCGTTTGATTAAGAAGGATGATGATCTTGTAAAATCAGTAGACCGTTTCAGATAGACCAAAAACTTTTTATATTATGAGTGTCTAAAAGCAGTTTCAAGCAATTGAAACTGCTTTTTTCGTTTAAAGAAGTTTATTCGAATGTTAAATAAAAATTTATTTTACACTGATGTTTTGAAAATCTAAACTAAAATAAAGGGGTGTTGAATTTATTTGTAATGAAATTATAATTTAACCCCTAAAAAAATAGGGGTGTTTTTATTTTGTGTTTAATTTTTATTTATTTTTGCATCATAAAACAACACAAAGTAATTTTCTTATGACATCATTTCGTTTTGAAGCATTAAAAGCCGCAAGCAATCGCAAACCGGTAGCTGTTCCTGAATTAGGGAAAAAATCAGAAATTTTTGGAAGCAATGTTTTCAATGACAAAGCAATGCGTCAACATTTAACTTCAGAAGCTTATAAAGCCGTTCGTTCTGCAATGGATTATGGTACTAAAATCGACCGTAAAATGGCAGATTTTGTTGCTTTAGGAATGAAAGAATGGGCGATGAGCAAAGGTGTAACACACTATACACACTGGTTTCAGCCATTAACGGGAACAACAGCAGAGAAACATGATGCATTTTTCGAAACTTCATTTGACGGAAGTGATCCTGTAGAAAAATTCAGTGGATCATTATTAGTTCAACAAGAACCAGACGCGTCTTCATTTCCAAATGGAGGAATTCGTAATACATTCGAAGCGCGTGGATATACAGCTTGGGATCCAACTTCTCCAGCATTTATTTTCGGAACAACATTATGTATTCCGACAGTATTTGTTTCATATACAGGAGAAGCTTTAGATAACAAAGCGCCTTTATTAAGAGCACTTTTATCAATTGATGAATCAGCTACAGAAGTGGCGAAGTTTTTCGATAAAAACGTGAAGAAAGTAACGCCGACTTTAGGCTGGGAACAAGAATATTTCTTGATTGATGATGCTTTAGCGGCTTCTCGTCCAGATATTTTACAAACTGGTAGAACGTTGTTAGGACATGTTTCTGCAAAAGGTCAACAATTAGAAGATCATTATTTTGGTTCGATTCCTACACGTGTTTTAAATTATATGCGCGATTTAGAAAACGAATGTATGTTGTTGGGAATTCCTGTAAAAACTCGTCACAACGAAGTTGCGCCGAATCAATTTGAGTTAGCGCCAATTTTCGAAGAAACGAATTTAGCAGTTGACCACAATTCATTATTAATGGATGTGATGCAAAAAGTAGGTGAGCGTCATCATTTTAAAGTATTGTTTCACGAAAAACCATTCAAAGGAGTTAACGGATCGGGAAAACACAATAACTGGTCGTTAGCAACAGATACTGGAGTAAATTTATTAGCGCCAGGAAAAACACCAAACAGCAATTTACAGTTTTTAACGTTTTTTATCAATACCATCAAAGCAGTTTCAATTTACGAGGAATTGTTACGTGCTTCTATCGCTTCTGCTTCTAATGACCACCGTTTAGGTGCGAATGAAGCGCCACCGGCAATTATTTCAATTTTTATTGGTCAACAATTGACAAAAGTATTGGAAGAATTAGAAGGTGTTTCGACAGGAAAATTATCTCCAGAAGAAAAAACTGATTTAAAATTAAACGTTGTTGGGAAAATTCCAGACGTTTTATTAGATAATACAGATCGTAATAGAACTTCACCATTTGCTTTTACAGGAAATAAATTTGAGTTCCGCGCTGTAGGATCAACTGCAAACTGTGCAAATGCGATGACAACCTTGAACGCAATTGTAGCAAAACAATTGATTGATTTCAAAAAAGAAGTTGATGCCTTGATTGAAACAGGTTTGAAAAAAGACGAAGCAATTTTCAATGTTTTACGTGAGTATATCAAAGAAACAAAAAATATATTATTCGAAGGAGACGGATACAGCAAAGAATGGGAAGAAGAAGCAGCTCGTAGAGGATTGTCAAATCACAAAACAACTCCATCAGCTTTAAAAGCAAAAGTTTCTCAAAAATCGTTGGATTTATTCTCGGAGCTTAATGTAATGAACAACACAGAAGTTGAAGCGCGTTATGAAATCGAATTAGAAGATTACATCAAGAAAATTCAGATTGAAGGTCGTGTTTTAGGTGATATTGTTAGGAATCATATTATTCCGACAGCTTTCAAATATCAAAATATATTGATCAAAAACATTAAAGGATTCAAAGATATTTTTGGAGATGATTATGAAGAATATGCAGGCGAGCAATTAATCATTTTAAAGAAAATTTCGATGCATGTAAACGAATTAAACGCAAAATTGCACTTAATGATGGATGCACGTAAAGAAGCAAATCTGGTTGAATCTTTAGAAGAAAGAGCACATGCTTATTGTGACAAAGTAAAACCATATTATGATGAAATTCGTTACCATGCGGATAAGTTAGAATTAATGGTAGACAACGAATACTGGGTCTTAACAAAATACAGAGAATTATTATTTACGAGATAATATTTTCAACAATAAATCACAAAACCGATGAGAAATCATCGGTTTTTTTTTATTCAAATTTTCTGAATCCCTTGAGTTATTGTATCTTTGCAATCCAATAAAAGTATATGGCAGATTTAGGTCTATTAGATAAATTAAGAGCAATCAAACAACGTTTCGATGAGGTAGCAGATTTAATCATCCAACCAGATATCGTAACAGATCAAGCTCGTTATGCGAAATTAAACAAAGAATATTCTGATTTGAAAGACTTTGTTGAAATGCAAAAACAATACGAAAACTTAATCAATGTAATTGAGGAAGCAGACGAAATTATTCAAGATGGTTCTGATGCTGAAATGGTTGAGTTAGCTAAAATAGAAAAAGACGAAGCAATCAATGCGATTCCACCTTTAGAGGAAGAAATCAAAATGATGTTGATTCCAAAAGATCCAGAAGATGAGAAAAACATCATTGTCGAGTTACGTTCTGGTACAGGAGGAGATGAAGCAGCGATTTTCGTAGAAGATATTTACCGCATGTATTCGATGTATTTCAAAGAAAAAGGATGGAAACACGAAGTATTAAATACTTCTGAAGCATCTGGAAAAGGATACAAAGAGTTGGTGATGCAAGTAGAAGGAAATGCAGTGTATGGAACGATGAAATACGAATCGGGTGTTCACCGTGTACAACGTGTTCCTGAAACAGAATCGCAAGGGCGTGTGCATACATCGGCGATTACAGTTGCGGTTTTACCAGAAGCAGAGGAGGTGGATGTAGTGATTAATCCAGCAGATTTGGAGTATCAAACAGCACGTTCGTCTGGTGCGGGAGGGCAAAATGTAAATAAAGTTGAAACAAAAGTTCAATTAACGCACAAACCTTCTGGAATTGTAATTGTTTGTCAAGAAGCGCGTTCTCAACACAAGAACCGTGAAAAAGCCTTACAATTATTACGTACAAAATTGTATGAAATCGAGTTCGAGAAAAAACATTCAGAACGTTCTGCTCAGCGTAAATCGTTAGTTTCTACTGGTGACCGTTCGGCTAAAATTCGTACATACAACTATCCGCAAGGACGTGTAACAGATCACCGTATCAATAAATCAATTTATAATTTGGATAACTTTATGAATGGAGATATTCAAGAAATGATTGATGCATTGAAAATGGCAGAAAATGCAGAAAAATTAAAAGGTTCGGAAGAAGATTTCTAACATCAATTCTAAATCTTAGATCATACAAAACACTTCAAGAAATTGAGGTGTTTTTTTATATATTTATAGTATTAAGAATAAAACGAAGGATGAAAACAAGAGTTAAAATTTGTTGTATTAGTAGTAAAGAAGAAGCGCAACAAGCAATAAAATATGGAGCGAATGGATTAGGTTTGGTGGGTAATATGCCAAGCGGACCTGGAGTAATTGGTGATGATTTAATCAAAGATATTACTAAAACTATTCCACCAACATTGGCTTCGTTTTTATTAACAAGTGAAACAACTGCAGAAGCAATTATTCAACATTATAAAAAAGTTTATACCAATACAATTCAGTTGGTTGATGAACTGAAAAACGAAGAATATCAAATTTTGAGAAACGAATTACCTTGGGTAAAGTTGGTACAAGTGATTCATGTGATTGATGAAAATTCGGTAACGGAAGCGGTAGAGAAATCTCAATTTGTAGATGCAATTTTGCTGGATAGTGGCAATCCAAATTTACAAGTAAAAGAATTGGGCGGAACTGGACGCACACACAATTGGGCGATTAGTAAAAAAATTAGAGAAGAAATTAATATTCCTCTATTTTTGGCTGGAGGTCTTAATCCTGATAATGTTCGTGAAGCGATTGATGCTGTTCAACCTTTTGGTGTAGATATTTGCAGTGGTGTAAGAACTGACGGAAAATTAGACGAAAAGAAATTAGACGCTTTTTTTAGAGCAGTTAATGGATAGAAAAAAAACACCTTGTCAAAGTTTTTGAATCTTGACAAGGAGTTTTTAGTTTGTGTTCTGTGATTTAAGAATATTCCTTTTGTTTATAGATAAGACACCTTAGTTATTAGCTGTAGTTTTGTTAAAAATTAATATCTATTTGATGATATGATATTGGTAAATTAAATTCTGAATTTAGGAATTTTAAATACTTTTGGGTTGATTTATCAATTGGATATTCGCCTGCAATTACAATTTCATCTGCATATTTTTTTCCGTCAAAGTAGGTATATTCAAATATTTGTCCAAGGGCTTCTCTAATACATTGTTTTGCTGAGTTGGAAGTTTTAATTTCATAAAAAGTAAATAAATTATTTATTTTTAAAACTAAATCTATTTTTTTTCCATTTAAAAATATTTCCATTCCAACAGTTTCTTCACCAAATACTGATGTTAGCTTTTTGTATAGTTTTTCTTGTAAGAACGAATGTCTTGCATTTACATTTATTTGTTGTTGGGTTCTTGTGTATTTAGTGCTTTGAGGAAGGTTTGGTCTTCCACTAGCAAATATAAATCCAGTTGTAGATTTTTGGTTTTGAGGTCCAATTGTAATGTTTTCATTTTCTACTTCGATATAGATGTTCAATAAATCATCAAAATCTTTAAGAATTTCAATTACATTAACATTATTATAATCAACTAATTTTCCTATAAAAATAAAAGTTCCAATTTTTGTTAGTTGTTCATTTATTTCAAATACATTGTTTATTACACTACGTTTTCCATTTTGCCAATACCACATTTTATAGTCAGAAAATAAATCAGGTTGATTTATTATTAGAGAATTTAAACGTAATATTTTTGGAAATAAATCTTGAATATTAGGTAATGATTGACTTGGTTCTAATGAAAATGCAATTCCATATCTAATCCCTTCATCTTCATTACCAATGTTGAATTGTAATTCTTTCCTTCCTCCATAATGGAACGCCCAATCATCAAATGTTGTTTTATCATTGAATATTTTTGAGCCAGGTTTTGCTTTTAAATTTTTTAGATTCTTTCTTATTTCTTGTAGATTTCCGATTTTGAAATTAGATGATAATTCATCAATTTTTAAAGCTAAGTCTTTTATATTCATATCACGAAAGAAATATTATAGCTAACATATTATTTTATAAAATATAGATTGGTATCTATATCTGTATTTTGTTCAATTACTCGCTAATATAATTATTTATAAACGAATTGTTTGATTAAAATATATTCCACCTTAGCAGAATTTTCATTTTATTATAAACAAGTGTGTTTTACCTTTCCCGAGCTCTCGGTTAATTATAAACAAGTCTGTTTTACCTTTCCCGAGCTCTCGGTTAATTATAAACAAGTCTGTTTTACCTTACCCGAGTCCTTGGTTTATTATAAACAGGTCTGTTTTAGCTTTCCCGAGTCCTCGGTTGATTACAAACAAGTCTGTTTTACCTTACCTGAGTCCTCAGTTAATTACAAACAAGTCTGTTTTAATTATTTAGTTATAAAAACTATTGTTTGATAATAATATATTGATTAAGTTTATAAAACACTAACATTAAGTGAATTATAACCTAAAACAATCTACTATGAAAATTACATTAACTTCATTATCTACAAAAAATCTGGCGACATTAGCGCAGCGAATTATCAATTCTTCTCAAACTGGAAATTATACCATTGTAGAGAACCACCCTTTGTTGTTGTCGCTTATTGCGAGTTATCAAAACTACGATACGGTATACGCAAAGTTGACCTACAGTGGAAAAGGAAAAGAGGTGGCGACAGCAGATAAAGAGCGCGATGTTGCGTTTAGTAACATGAAGGCTTTCCTGAATGGTTACCGCAAATTGACTTCTGTTGCAAACTATCAAGATGCGGAAGCTTTGTACAAAGTTTTCCAAACGTTTGGACTGGATTTGGACAGATTGAGTTATTCTGCCGAAACAGCACAATTAAAGAAGCTTATCGAAGAATTAGAAAAGCCCGAAAACACACAACGCCTCACAAATTTAGCGCTTGCAACGGCTTTTACTGAACTGAAAACAAAGCATACAGATTTCGAGATATTATTTGCGCAACAAGCAGAGGCAAACGGAGATTTGCGCCAAATTGCTAGTGCTTCATCTACTCGAAAAGAATTAGAACAAGTGCTGCGATCTTACCTCAATCTAATTACAGCAATGAAAGATGTGCCTGATTGGACAAAATTGTACCACGATTTGAACGAAATTGTGAAAGCTGCAAAGAATAGTTCTCTGTCTACGAATGGAACAAACGAACCGACATTATAAAATTATTAAACGTTAATTACTGAATAAAAAAAACTCCATCTCATTAGTTTGAGGTGGAGTTTTTAATATAATTAATTTCTATTTGTGATGTTGATAAGATTATAACTCTTCTAATACTAAAGATGCATTAGCTAATTGTTGACTCCAAAAACCATGTAATTTACCATCTTTAAAAGTTGGAGAATCTTTAGCTCTAATTACTTTTATTTTATCTTTTGAATTTTGTAATAAAACTTCTAATGAAACTTTCTTAGAATTTGAATCAATTCTTGTAATACATTTTTTAGGGATATGATGAGATTTTAATCGACCATCTCCTCTGTAATCGGTAGTTATGTATCCATCATCTTGTTCTATTTTAAAGAGTTTCTTAAATTCTAGTTCATCAAATACTAAAAAACCATTTGCATGAGCTTTTTCACCAACAGCAAGATATTGATCCTCTATAATTAATAAGACACCTTCATCTTTCAGAGTATTAAAAACAGAAGTTGGAGAATTGAATAAGTTTATCCAATATTTTGGTTCAATTTCATGAAAAACATTACTCATTATGATAAAATCAAACGTGTTTTCACCCAAAGAAGAAATTAATTTAGCTTTATCATTAAAAAATCTAGTAGAAGAATCACCATAAATTTCTTTAAATAATTCTTCTAATTCATCTTTATATTCTTCTGTTATATCAAAACCATAAAAGTCTAACCAATCAGTAACGTTTCTACCATTTAATCTTTCGTTTTCATGAATTGAAGCAAGTAATCTTCCTTTACCTATGCCAAAGTCTAAAACTTTAATTTTTTCACCCGAATCAATCTTTTTTTGAATTAACTTATGAATTTGGTTAGTTTGAGGATCAGTATTATCCGTAAAAACAACTTCAGGATTTAATAAACTTTCATAAGCAAAATTATTCATTGACATTTTTGCTGGTAAATCTAAAAAATTAGATAATTTATCTATTTCACTTTCATCTCCCAATAATCCATTCAATACTTTTTGAGGGACATTACCTGCATATGATATTTCACCATTTTCCATATACCAAATATTTGAAGGATCAAAATGTGCTAATACGTTAATAGAATGTGTCGCAATCCAAATTTGACCATTTCTTACTTGAGAAGATATTTTGTCAAGTACTTCTATAAGAGCAGCAGGATGTAAGTGATTTTCTGGTTCATCCATAAAAATAATTAAATTATCTAATTTAATTTCTTGAGCATACAAAGCCATACAAAATTGGAGTAAAATAGTTTGCCCATCTGATAAGTTTGCTTCACCAATCCTAGTATTAAATATTGTAGGATTTCCATCAATATCACTTTCTAAATCTGTATTTAAAAATAGTTTAACATATTTTTTTAATTTTTCATAATCTTGAATTGCTTTGTTTTTATCTTCTTCTGAAATTTTTACTCCAGAGGATGCGGTAATCCATCTCCTTACGACTCTATCTATTTCGGGAATAGCTCCTTTAGCAATGGATTCAATACCAATTTCATAAATATTATTAGCATAATTATCAATTTCACGTTTTGAAATAGTATAACTATCGGTTAATCTTAATGATTTCGGGACAAAATAAACAACAGAAATAGCTTCATCTTTATCAAACTCGAAATACTCCAGACTTATTAATTTTGATTCACTTATTTTTAATTGTTCATAATAATATTTTAAGTTATTAACAATACCTTCGCGGCTTGTTCCATATTTATGAATTATCTCTTCATCTGATATTTGCAAATAGTTCTCATAAATTTTAATTTGCTCTTTATGAGATTTTACATCTCTGTTTAATTCTATTTGTCTTGTACTATTTGGTATATTTATTAAATTATCTTTAATAAGATTTAATAATCTACTTTTACCTGATCCATTTTTACCAGCTATTAAAACAATATCTTTTAATCTGTCCATTTGTATTTGGGCAAGTCCAATACTTGATGTGATATCTTCTGGGATATTTATCTTTTTAATTTTCATGTGTTTAATGTATTTGTTACAGTGAGAATTTTAAATTCTAAAGTAATCTAATTCTGATAAATTAAAATAAATAATTCAACAAAAAATCCATCTCAAGAGCTGAGATGGATTTTACATTTATAAAAAATCTGAAATACTAAAAATAATTATTCTGATTAATGTCCTGCACTGATTACTTTACCTGCTCCTTTTTTGATAAAGAACAAAATAAATGGAATACAGATTAGGAAAACTACACCCAAATACAAGAAAACATCCATGTACGTTAATACAGTTGCTTGTTTAGTAACTTGTAAATCGAGTAGGTTGTAGGCTTTGTTTAATGCTTCATTTGGGGCAAAACCTTTGCTCACGAAGCTCATTTGTAAATTCTGAATATGTTTTTGTACATCAAAATCGGATGTATCAAGATGCGAAACTAAATTTGTTCGGTGTCCAACTGTCCAACGAGAAATAAATGTTGTAATAATCGCAATACCAAAAGATCCTCCTAACTGACGCATCATTCCTGTAAAGGCAGCTCCTTCACCAATTTGTTGTCCTTTCAAGCTCGAAAGTGAAAGTGTGGTAACAGGTACGAATAACAATCCCAATCCAACTCCACGTACAATTAAAGGCCAGAAGAAATGCTCGGAACCTGTGTCTGGTGTTAAGATTTTGTATGACCAAAAACTGTAACAGAAAAAGATAAAGAATCCTCCTGCAACCATATATTTTGGTGGTACACCTTTTTGTAACATTGTTGCGATGATTGGCATCATGAAAGCGGTCATTAACGATGAAGGAATTAATAATAAACCTGCATCAGTCGCTGTCCATCCTAAGATTGATTGTGTATAAATTGGAATAATGAATGTCGATCCATATAATCCAAATCCTAAAATGAAGGATAAAATAGTACCAACTGCCAAGTTGCTATCTTTCAGTACACGTAAATTTACAATCGGATGTTTGAAAACTAATTCTCGCCAAACAAATAAAATGAATCCGAAGAAACTTGCAATACTCAAGGTTACAATTGTCGAATCTGAGAACCAGTCGTCTTGTTGTCCGTGTTCTAATACATATTGTAACGATCCAACAGCAATGGCTAACAAAATAATTCCCAAGAAATCGACTTGACTTAGTTTTGATTTCTCTGCATATTTTGGACTACGAACAAATGATATCGTTAACAATACAGCAGTAATCCCAATCGGAATATTGATGTAAAATATATATGGCCAAGACCAATTATCAATAATATAACCTCCTAAAGGCGGACCAAGCGTAGGACCAACAATAACTCCCATTCCATAAATTGCCTGCGCTAAACCACGCTTTTCGGGTGGATAACTTTCGGTAATGATGGTTTGCGAAGTTACCAACAGTGCTCCACCACCAAGTCCTTGAATAAATCGGAACAAGATAATTTCCCACAACGTTGTTGCATTTCCACAAAGAAATGAGGCAACTGTAAAAATGATAATCGAAGCCGCAAAATAATTGCGTCGTCCAAATTGTTGCGACAACCAGCTGGTCATCGGTACTACAATTACATTGGCAATTGCGTAAGCGGTAACCACCCACGCAATATCAGTTAAAGAGACACCCAAACTACCTTTCATGTCATTCATCGCAACGTTAACAATTGTTGTGTCAACAATCTCTAACAATGCACACATGATGGCGGTAATGGTGATGATTACACGTCTTGCACCATATTCAACTAAATTATTTTCTTCCATAATTTTTCTGAATAGGTGTTATTACTTTGCAGAAGTATTCGATTTTAAAAGAATATCAGCTTCCACGTTCATACCTGGACGAATCATTTTCAACATTTCGTCTTTTTGATCGATAAATTCGATTTTAATCGGAAGACGTTGAACTGTTTTTACGAAGTTACCAGACGCATTATCTGGAGGTAATAACGCAAATTTAGCACCAGTTGCAGGAGATAAAGACGTTACTTTCGCTTTGAATTCGTGGTTTGGATATGCATCTACTTTAATGATGGCTTCTTGTCCAACTCTAATTTTTTCTAATTGAGTTTCTTTGTAATTTGCCACAACCCAAATATTATTTGTTGTCACAATATTAAACAAAGATTGACCAGCTTGAACCAATTGTCCTGGTTGTAAATTAATTTTAGAAACTTGTCCATCTTCAGCTGCAATTACATACGTATAAGACAAATATAATTTTGCATTATCGATGTTTGTTTTGCTTTGACCAATTGCTGCTTCCGCAACTTTAATTTGTGCTTTTGAAGCATCAGCTTGTGCTTTCGAAGTGTTCACTTGTTTTGCTGTAGCTTGCGCTTGTTTTGCTGTAGAAGCTAATTGAGCACGAGAAACACCTAATTGTTCTTGTACAATTCGCAATTGCTTTTCAGCTGTTTCTTTTGCTGCTAAAGCTTGCTCGTATTGTTGTTTTGTGATCGATTGATTTTGGTATAATTTATTGTAACGATCAAAATCATTTTTCGTTCTCCAAACTTGTACTTTTGCTGCTTCTACATTTGCTTGAGCTGTATTAACACTTGCTTGAGCTGTTTCGATTGTTGTATTTGCTGCAACTGCACCAGCTTCTGTCACTCCAATAGCTGCACCAGCTTGAGAAACACCTGCGTGAGCAACTCCTAATTGACCTTCTGCTTGTAATAGAGCATCTTGCGATTGTTGCAATTTCAAGGCAAATTCAGATCCATCCAAAACAACTAATGTATCACCTTTGTGAACCATTTGGTTATCTTCTACTAAAATCTTCTGAATGTATCCTGAAACTTTAGGTATAACAGGTGTTATTTTTGATTCAATTTGTGCATCATCAGTAATTTCGTGCGCTTGTCCGTGTAAATATTTATAAACTCCATATCCACCTCCAAGGATGATTAATGCTCCTAAAACGATGATAAATTTTGAATTTATTTTTTTCTTTTCTTGATTATTTTCTTCCATATCGAGAGGTGTTATTGTACGTTTTCTAATAAAATTCCTGTAGTATAGTAATATTCGTAGATCGCTAATTGTTCGTCAGCATCTCCGACAACTTGATTGATTTTTGCTTGCAATTGTTGTACATCCGCTTCTAATAAATCGTCTGTATCAGCCAATCCGTTGTCATTTTTATCTTTTACAATTCTGTAGTTTTCGTTCGCTTGTTCTACAGCTTCTTTGTAAACATTATTTTTCTTTTTTGCTAAATCATACTTTTGAAAAGCTTCGTTCATTTCAACTTTAGCTTTATCAATTGTCGTTTCTTTTTGCATCTCATTTTCTAATTTCTGAGCTTTTGCAATTTCAACTTCTGCTTTATTTTTATACAAAGAAGATAAATCATATTTCAATCCGACACCAACATTTGTTGCATTTGTAACCGAAGCAACTTTATCAATATCCATCGCAATATATCCAGCTGAAACCGCTAATTGAGGGTAATAAGCTGCTTTCGCAATTTTGATTTGACTATCAGCAATCTGATTTTTTACATCATATGATTTAATATCTGTACGATTGACGTAATCTTGAGAATTTTGATTGATGGTTTTCAAGGTTTCTACATTATCAACATGAACGATTTTACTTTCGTCTTGTCCAGTCAATAAATTCAATCGGTAATTGATGTTTTTGTATTGCGTTTCGGCTTCATCAATTGCAACTTGCACATTCGATGCTTGCAATTTTGCTCTCAACAAATCATTTCTCGCGATGATTCCGTTATCCAAAAAGTTTTGAAAATCTTTCACACGTTGATTTGCTCTCACTAAGTTTTCATTCAACACATCGATAGAACGTTGCGTTTTGTACAATCCAAAATATAAATTAATAGCTTGCCAAACCACATTTTCTTTTGTTGCTTCGATTTGTAAGTTTGATAAATCAACCATTAATTCATTGCTTTTGATTGCATTTTTAATTTTAAATCCAGCAAAAACAGGAACAGAAGCACTTGCTTGTCCTAATAATAATTGGTTCGGTTCAACTCCCATTCCTCCACCAGAAGATTGCATCGGAAGTTTGATGTCTACATTTGTTGTCGTAAACAAATGCATATATTGTCCACTCAACGAAATGTCTGGTAAACGATTGTTTTTCGCGCTTTGTACTTTATACTCACTTGTATTTTTAGCAGCTTCGGCAACTTTCACAGATTTGTTGTTCTGCAAACTTTGTTGAATAACTTCCTGCAAAGAAACGTTGGTTTCCTGCGCATGAGCGAAAGTAGCAACAACTAAACAAATCGGTAAGAAAATTTTATTTTTTATCGTATAGTAAAATTGCTTTTAAAGAATCTATTAAATAAGGGTAATATTCTTCGTGAATATGTTCTGTAAACTCTTCATGAGAAGATAATCCCCATTGTTTCATATATGTTTTTTCGTTCAAAATCAAATAAGATGTTCCACCAATAACTACCATTACAACAGCTTCGGCAGGAGCTTTTCGTTTAAAAACGCCTTCAGAATATCCTTCACTAATAATATTTGTGATGTATTCTAAATTTTTTGTTTTTAAGTCATTGACTTTACAATCAATTTCTAAAATTGAATCTCTTTTCGAATATTCTCTTGCCATAATTCGATGAAATTCAGGTTTATCCAAAATTCTATTCAAATAAGCTTTTAGGATTGACTGTAACTTTTCAAATGGAGAAAGTGTCGAATTTTGTGAAATTGAAGCCAATGATTCATTGAAAGTTGTGATACGCCAACTAAATAAATTCTCGACCAATTTATCTTTTGATCCAAAATAATAGCTAATCATCGCAATGTTAATGTTTGCTTCTTTTGCAATTTCTCGAACACTTGCAGCATCAATTCCTCGTCTTCCAAAAACTCGTTCAGCCGCGCCCAAAATTTCTATTTGCTTCTCACTTAATTTCATCTTATAAAAATTGAACGTGCAAAGTTAAACAAACGTTTAATTAATTTAAAAAAAATAAGTATTTATTTTAATGATTTTTTATAATTCATTGATTAACTTTTGTCTATGAAAGAAATTTTTCTACATCATATTTGGAAATTGAATCAATTTTCACATCAAAGCTTACAAACTTTTCATGGAGATTTCATTGAAATTGTGAAAGTTGGAAAGTTAAACCATCATGCTGGGCCAGATTTTTTGGAAGCAGAAATCATCATTGGCGATAAATTGTGGATTGGAAGTGTCGAAATGCATGTCAATTCTTCGGATTGGAATTTTCATCAACATTCAAATGATTTATCGTATCAAAATGTGATTTTGCATGTTGTATGGAATCACGATTGTGAAGTTGATATTTTGCGTCAACGTAATGTACAAACTTTGATTTTACAAGATTTTGTAAAACCGGAAATTGTTTTTAATTATCAAAATATTATTAATTCTAAGTTGGATAAAATTTATTGTGAAGAATTTTTAGATTCAATTGATTTGAAGCAATTTTCTTTTTGGTTTGAACGAATTTTAATCGAACGTTTCGAAGAAAAAACAAACGATATTGTACAAATTTTAGAACACAATAATTCCAATTGGGAAGAAACATTGTTCAAAAGTTTGGCAAAGAATTTTGGATTAAAAGTTAATGTAGAAACTTTTGAGATTTGGGCAAATTCTTTTCCGTTCAAAGTTTTGCAAAAAATACAATTTAATGCCCAAAAAGTTGAAGCCTTGTTTTTTGGACAAGCCAGTTTTTTAGAAGAAAACTATGAGAATGATTATTCTAAGCAATTAAAAAACGAATATCAATTCCTGAAAAATAAATATCAATTAGAATCAATTGAAAATAGTTTGTTCCGATTTTCGAAAATGCGACCAATTGGTTTTCCGACGATTCGTTTGGCGCAATTAGCATCGATTTATGTGAATTATCAAAGTTTGTTTTCTGAAATTATTCAGCCAAAAAATTTGAAAGAATTTTATAAAATCTTCGAAAATTTGGAATTAAATTCTTTTTGGGAAACGCATTATACATTTAAGAACGAATCAAAATTTCAACTCAAAAATCTTTCAAAAGATAAAATAAATAATTTGCTCATCAATTCTATTATTCCGATTCGTTATGCTTTTGAGCGACAAAAAGATGAGGTAGAAATTGATTTTTATTTGGATTTATTAAATGAAATGGAAGCGGAAAATAACTCGATTTTAGATGAATTTGAACGAATTGGTTTTGAAAATAAAACCGCAAAAGATTCTCAACAATTAATTCAACTTAAAAAAAGATATTGCTCCGAAAAAAAATGTTTAAATTGCGCTATCGGACAACAAATTTTACGTTAAATGAAAGATCAAATTAGGAATTTTACCGAAACAGAATGGTTTAATGTGATTTCGCGATTTGCAGACAAATTGGGAATTCGCGTTGCAAAATTACGTTTGATTTTCATTTATTTAACCTTTGCAACTTTCGGTTTAACCTTTATTGGTTATTTTATTATGTTATTCTTTTTTTGGGTAAAAGATTGTTTTGTTATCAAACGAAAATCGGTTTTTGATTTGTAAAAAATATTTACAAATACTTAAAACCTTTTATTAATTTTAGATTTCTTAATTTGTTAAATATTTGATGGTTATGTCGTTTTCGATATCGTGAGTGTTTGATAAGGATATTATTTTCACTTCTTTTCCAACCAAGATGAAATATTTAAAAAAATCTACTTTTTACCTGAATAAATCGCAAAGATTTGGCTTGTATTTATTATTTGTTTTGATTTTGTTATTTGAGATTTTTCAACATATTTCAGTTGAAAAAGAAACATATCAATTATCAGAAGCAGATAAAGCTTTGCTAGCAAATTATCAAAAAACTCCGAAAAATTATACATTTAATTCTACTTCAAATAAACAAGTAAAAGATTCAATCAAACCCTTTAACCCAAACGAATTATCTTTAGAAGATTGGATGAATTTAGGGTTTTCGGAACGTCAAGCCGAAGTCATTTTGAAATATAAAGGAATTGTTGGCGGAGAATTTACATCGAAAGAACAGCTTAAGAAATGTTATGTTATCGATGAAGGAAAGTATAATGAATTAGCTCCTTTTGTTCTTTTACCAGAACAATCTAAATCGAGTTTTATAGATTATTCATCACCAAAAACTAAAATAGTTTACAAAAATTTCAATCCAAATGATTTGCCACAACAAGGCTGGGAAAAACTTGGTTTTTCGCCAAAACAGGCAGAAATAATCATGAAATATAAACAGATTGTTGGAGGAAAGTTTACCTCGAAAGAGCAATTGAGGAAATGTTTTGTGATTGATGATGCGAAATATGCAGAGATGAAAACGTATATTTTGTTACCAGAAAAATCAAAGGAAGATGAAAAAAATGAGAAAAAACAAAGTGGCAAAAAGATTCAATATGTAAAATTTAATCCAAATAGTTATTCTGAAAATGATTGGCAAAAAATAGGTTTTTCGTCTAAACAAGCTGCTTCAATTATGAAATATAAAAATATTTTGGGAGGTCAGTTTAAATCGAAAGAACAATTGAAAAAATGTTATATGATTTCGGATGAAAAATATGCAGAAATGGAATCTTATATTGATTTACCTGAAAATGTAATTTATAAAGCTGAGCAGCCAAAAGTTGAACAGTCAAAAAGTGAAGATAAAGTAGCAGAAAAAATAGAAATAAAAGGTAAGTTTAATCCAAATAATTTGAGTCATGAGGATTGGATAAAACTCGGTTTCACAGAGAAACAAGTAAATACGATTCTTAATTTTAAACGTTCGTTAGGTGGGAGTTTTAAAGATGCAAAAACATTGAAAAGATGTTATGCAATAAGTGAAGAAAAGTTTATGGAAATTGAGCCTTATTTGGTGTTTGAGTGATTTCATTCATTGGTTAGTTTTTAAAATAAACGCGTTGTAGGATTTCCTAAACGCGTTTATTTGTTTTTATGTGTTTGATTATTAGTAGTTAAACAACTCTTCTAACGTTAATTCTTTTACTTGTCCAAGTTTTTCAACAGATGGCCAATCTAAGTTTTCTTTCTTACCAATTAAACCAACATTGAAGTTTTGACCTTTGATATGTTTTTGGAAAAATTGATCCAATTGATCTAATGTTAATTTAGATGTTTGATCGTAAATATCTTTATTGATATCATAATTTAGACCTTTATCTTGTAATGATAACCAATAAAAGAACACATTTGCTTTTGTATAACGACTTGTAGCGATTTGCTTAAGTGCTGCTTGCTTAGAATTATTGAATTGATTTTCTGCTTTTGGCATATTATTCATTAATTCTTTCATTGCGTCAACAGCTTGTGGCAATTTGTTTGCTTGTGTTCCAATTACAGCTCTTACATAATTGTAATTATCTTTTTTATTTGCATTAATGTAATAAGAACCAGCAGAATAAGCCAATGATTTAGACTCGCGAATTTCTTGGAAAACGATAGATGACAAACCTCCACCAAAATACTCATTGAAAATTCCTGTAGATGTCAACAAAGTTGGATCATATTTAGTATCACGAGCAAAGAAATTAATTTCCGCTTGTACCATATCGTAAGGAGCAAAATATACTTTGCCATCTGTAGCTGGTTGTGGATATTCTTTTTTCTTAGGATAATCTAAATTTTTCCCGAAATTATGATTTTGTTCAATTGCTTTTTTCGTTTCCGCTTCATTATTTCCGTAATAGAAAATCTGGTGCTTGTAATTAAAGAAATCTTTGATGATTTGCGTTAATTCTTTTGGATCAATAGCTTTCAAATCAGCTTCAGAAATAATATCTCTCGAGCGATTATTTGGTCCATATTGCGCATAAGTGTTCAACAAAGAAGAAATCACGTTTTTGTTCTTTTTTGAATTTTCTCTTGATTTCAAGATTGTTTTCACATATTCTTGGTAAGATTCATTATTTGCAACGGCATCACTTAAAAGATGTTCAAATAATTTGATTCCGCTTGTTAAGTTCTTTTGTAAACCTGTGATATAAACAAAACTTCTGTCTGTTCCAGAATTTACATTGTACGAAACTCCTAATTTATAGAACTCTTTTTTCAACGCTTCTGGCGAATATTTAGACGTTCCTAAATAGTTCAAATAATTGATTGCTAAACCTAATTTTTTGTTGTGATCAGAGCCCAGATCCAAGATATAGTACACAGAACTTAGGTCATTTGTATTATTTTTGATCGAAGTAAACGCTGTATTTCTAACTTTACTTTCGTTCAATTCTTTTTTGAAATCAACAAAAACTGGTTGAATATCTTTTGTTTCAATTTTTTGGAAATCTTTGTAGAATTGAGATTCAGCATCACGATTCAATTGAATTGGCGTAATTCCAGGATTAGAAACACGAACCAAATCTTTGTTTTCACCTTGACGTTTGTAAACAATTACATAATTATTATTGTAATTTTTCTTCGCAAAATCCATCAATTGTTGTTTCGTGATTTTAGACAAATCGTCGTATTCACTTACCACATTCGACCAAGGCGTTTCGTTGATATACGCAGTATATAAGCTGGCTGCCAATGCACGAGAATTTTCCCACGATTGTAAACGTGATTTTTTCAAATCATTTACAACGGCATCAATCATCCAATCTTCAAATTTTCCTTGTTTGATATTTTCTATCTGACCTAAAATCAAATCACGAACTTCTTCTAAACTTTGACCTTGTTTTGGCGTTCCCGAAAAAGAATGCATTCCCAAATCACGGAAAAATGAAGCGCCACTTCCAGCTCCTAAAGCTTTTTGTTGTTGATTGATATTTAAATCAATTAATCCAGCCGTAGAATTGCTTAAGATATAATCAATTAACGTTACATATTTTGCATCGTCGCTATTTGCGCCATTAAAACGATAAGCAAATTGAACGCGCTCCGAAGATGGACTAAAAACTTCACTTGTTACGATAGATTTTATCGGTTCTTCTTTCGCTACATATTGCTGTGGAGCAGGTTTTGTAGCATAATTTCCGAAATATTTATCAATCATTGGAACAGCTGTATCAAAATCGAAATCACCAATCAACATCACAGCCATATTGCTCGCTACATAATATTTATTGAAATAATTATGAATGGCAACCATTGATGGATTTTTCAAATGTTCTGAAGTTCCAATTGTAGTTTGTGTTCCGTAATGAGATTTCGGAAATAACGTTTGCATTAGTTTATAGTAAACCAAACGTCCGTCGTTATCTTGCGCACGATTAAACTCTTCGTAAACGGCTTCTAATTCAGTATGAAAAAGACGTAAAGTTAATTCACTAAAGCGCTCAGATTCTACTGTTAACCATTTCTCTAATTCATTATTCGGAATATTATTATGATAAATTGTTTCTTCTAAAGATGTATGTGCATTAGTTCCTGATGCTCCCAAAGATGAAATTAATTTATCGTATTCGTTTGCCACAGCATATTTGGATGCTTCTTGCGAAACTTGATCAATTTTTTTATAGATTTCTACTTTTTTTGCAGGATCTTTTTCTGCTTTGTGCTGTTCGTATAAATCTGAAATTTGTTGGATCAAAGGTTTTTCAACAGCCCAATTTTGTGTTCCAATTTTAGAAGTTCCTTTAAAAACCATATGCTCTAAGTAGTGAGCCAAACCAGTATTGTCTTCTGGATCGTTGTTAGAACCTGTTTTTACAGCTATATGAGTTTGGATTCTTGGTTCGTCTTTTATTTGAGCCAAATAGATTTTCAAACCATTTTTTAGCGTATAAATTCTTGTATTCGAAGGATCATTTTCTACCATTTCGTAGGTATATCCTTTATTGTCAGTTTTTTTCACTGTTTTTAATTGTGCGTGAGTAAATACAGAACCAAAAATGATTCCGCAGATCAAAATAGATTTCCTCATGTATTAATTTTTTAAGTTGCTTAAAAGTAATACATTAAAACGAATAAGAGAAAACTATTTTCGATATAGAGTTATTTTGTTAATCTAAAACCAATCATTGTAAAGAGTAAACCAATGAGTACACTCAAAAAAATATAAATAATTGGTGTGATGTAATTTTGTTGTTGAATTAAGTTGAAATTTTCATACGAAAAACTTGAAAATGTCGTGAAACCTCCGCAAAATCCTGTTATCAGTAAAAAATTGAAATAGGTGTTTCCTAAACCATTTTTGATTGAATATCCATATAAAGCACCAATTAAAAAACAACCGATAATATTTGTCAAAAACGTAGCAAATGGAAAAGGTTGCGAATAATATTTTCCGATTCCGTATGAAATTAAAAATCTTGCAACACTACCAAAAGCGCCACCTAAACCAACGAATAGTATAGATTTTAAGAGATTCATTAAATTCTATTAACAATTTTAATTAAAGCTAAAAATAGTAAAATGATGAATGAAATAATTCCTAAAAAGAATAAACCTAATCCAAAATAAGCAATTGTAATTGTTCCAATATTCCAACCGATTAAGTTGATTGAATAACCTATCAAAATCAGTACTACTGAAATCAATAAAAATTTGAAATTATTTACTTTTTCTAAATTCATCATTCCTAAAGATGTGAAGCTAAAACAAGTTCAGCTTGACATCTGTATTTTATTTTGAGTATTAAATATAAAACTATTTTCCGATAAAATTCTTCACAGCAATTGCAACTTTTGCTCCGTCCATTGCGGCAGAAATAATTCCACCAGCGTAACCAGCTCCTTCAGCGCAAGGAAATAAACCAGCAACTTGCGTATGTTCTAAGGTTTCTTCATTTCTCGGAATACGAACAGGCGAAGAAGTTCTGGATTCTGTTGCCACAATATTTGCATTTTCGGTATAGTAACCATTCATTTTTTTACCAAATGTTTGGAAACCTAATTTTAAAGATTGATGAACTTCTTTTGGTAAAACTTCGCTCAATAAACCTGATGTTAAACCTGGTAAATAAGAACAATCATTTAATGAATTAGATAATTTCCCTGAAACAAAATCAGTCATTCGTTGTGCGGGAGCTTTTAATTTACCTCCACCAACTTGCCACGCTTTTTGCTCGACCATTTGTTGAAACTTCATTCCAGCCAAAGGTCCAGTAAAACCATATTTAGCAAAATCTTTTTCATCAACTGTTACAACCATTCCCGAGTTTGCAAAGAAACCGTCACGTTTGGAAGGTGACCAACCATTTACCACCAATTCCCCTTCGTCTGTAGATGCGGGCGCGATAATTCCACCAGGACACATGCAAAAAGAGAAAACGCCGCGACCTGCTTCTTGCGAAACTAATGAATACGAGGCTGGCGGAAGAAATTCGTTGCGTTCTGTTCCGATTGGACAATGATATTGAGCAGAATCAATCAAACTTTGGTGATGTTCTACACGAACGCCTAATGCAAAAGGTTTTGCTTCGATTAAAACTTTCTTTTCATCTAACATTCTGAAAATATCACGAGCCGAATGTCCCGTTGCTAAGATCAAAGAAGAAGTTTTAATTTTTTTATCATGATTAATTTCAATTCCTTTGATTTGATTATTCTCGATGATAATATCCGTTAGTTTTGTATCAAACCAAACTTCACCACCACATTCGATAATTGCTTCGCGCATGTTGGCGATAATCCCAGGTAACTTATTTGTTCCGATATGTGGATGCGCTTCTTGTAAAATACGCTCTGTTGCACCGAAATGGACAAACCATTGCAATGATTTCAGAATGTTTCCACGTTTTGTAGAACGCGTATATAATTTTCCGTCCGAATAAGTTCCAGCGCCACCTTCGCCATAACAATAGTTTGATTCAGGATTTACTTTTCCTTCTTTATTCATTGCTGCTAAATCACGACGACGATCACGAACATTTTTACCACGCTCGATGATAATTGGTTTTAGACCTTGTTCTATTAATTCTAACGCAGCAAATAATCCAGCAGGACCAGCACCAGCAATATAAACTTCGTGTTTGTTTTCTACATTTTGAAGATTTGGATGAAACTCGAAAGCATCAGAGAATTCTTCATTTACAAAAACATTGACTTGTAATTGGGAAATAATATTTCGGCTTCGTGCATCTAAAGAGCGACGAATAATTTGGTAAGCATTGATATTCTCTGGTTTTGTTTTAACAGCAGATGCTAAACGTTGTTTCAAAATTTTCTCGTTTGCAGCTTCTGTAGGAGATATGCGTATTGTTACATTTTGAGGCATATTTATTGACTAAAAATTAGACTGCAAAAGTACATCAAACCATTTGAAATATTCGTTTTTAAACAAAAAAAGCTGTCTCATAAGACAGCTTTTCATTATTATATAAATTAAGATTATAATCCTAATTTTTTCAACGTTTGTTTTTGAACTCCGTTTTTATGAACTAAAATATTTGTTGTTTTGTACTGAACAAAAGCTTTTGTTACATAAAGATATCCTTCGTAATCGTTAGTTAAACCCCAAGAGTTTTTCACGATGTAGTAATCTTTACCGTTTTGATCTTTTGCAATACCAACAATGTGCATTCCGTGGTCATCAGTCGTTTGGTAATCATCAAAAGCAGCTTGACGCATATCTTCTGTAATTACTTTTTCTGGTTTTGGACCTTTGAACATATCTGCTTTTTGTTGCGCATTCATATCTGCAAAATCAACTTCTGGTACATACGCTACACCATTTTTCCAGCTAAATCCTTTTTCAGAAACGTCTGTTGCCCAAGCAACTGTAAATCCGTTTTTCAAAGCATAATCAATGTTATCAGTCATCTCTGTCATCGGAACATTGTAGAAAGATTCGTACGCCCAGTTATCAGGAATCGCTAATACAAACGGTTTGTAATAGTCGTGATCTTTAAAAGATGTAATCGCAACATAATCGTTTGGATTAATTCCTACCACTTGATCAGCAAATGTACGTGGTGTGTATTTTTTTCCGTTGTATGTGAATTCTTTTGGATATTCTCCTAAATAGCTATCCAAAACAGCTGTATAGGCTTTCTCCCAGTTTGGAGTTAATTTACCATTTGGATTTGCAACAACCGCTTTCAAAACTCCTTCTTGAATTGCAGCCATTTCACCAAATTGATTTGTTTTTGTTCCGTAATTCAAACCTGTGTAAGTTTCAGTTGGAACAGCTCCGTATTTTTTGATTGTATTCAAAACATCATAGAAAGAACCTCCGTCACCTAAAGTTGTTGCACCATGCATGCGAACATATTGTTTTCCTTTCTCAACATATGTATTTCTCGCATTGAAAATTGGAGACAATTGAATAGGTTGTTTTCCCATTCTTAACATTTCAGATTCGAAGAAAGAATTTCCTGAATATGACCAACAAGTTCCTGATGAACCTTGGTTTTCTACTGGAGTTTTAGCTAAATTGATAACATCAGTAAATTTGAAAGCTTCTTTACTATTTTCACTAACATTTTTGTTCAAAGAATTAACTAAATTGTCTTGTGCAGACACCAATTGAGCTGAAGCTAAAAATAAAGCTGAAGCTAAAACTGGATAAAAAATTTTACGCATTTTTAAATTTATTTTGTGTGAGTATTTTATAAGTAGCTAATTTCACGAAAATGTTAACAATAAACCTATAAAAATTTAAAGTTTTTTTAATAAAAATTCTTAGTATTCATTCACACAGTACGTTTGGTAAATTAAAACAGACTTGTTTGTGATAAAAGTTTCTTTACGGACATTACAAACAGATATGATTTAAATAAATGTAGGTTACAGATAAATAAACTTTGTAATGTTTTTTTAAAACTGGCTTAATATCCCAAAGTGGATTTTAGATTCTTTAAAATCGAATGAAGTTTCGTCTGTTTTACCAACTGCATAACTCAAATTGAAAATTCCCATTTTAGTTAAAAAAGAAATTCCAGTTCCTAAACTTAACAAAGACGTATTCAGATTTGCGCGTTTGTTATCTATAAAACCATAATCGGCGAAAAGTCCAATATAGAATGCTTCGCTTGGAACAAAACGATAATCTGCACTCAAAAATCCGTACATATTTGTTGTAATACTTTCTTCGTTAAAACCTCTAAAACTACCAAAACCACCAATTCTGTACAATTCGTTTTCGGAGAAATCATCGTCTTTCGTGAGCAAACCTCTAAATTCTGCACCAGCTTTTAAGAAATGTTTTTTGGACAATTCGAATAAACGAAATGTTTTTAGACCAACTTCAATTTGATTGACGGTTTTATTTTCCAAATCTTCTGTCCACGAAAAATTCTTTTCCTTTTTACGAATCGAATTTACCACAACATTCAACATAGATTTTCCTTCCATCAAACGAAAAGGATGTTTCAGGAAATAGTGATAACTCAAACCAAAACCAATTTTCGAATAATCGTCGTAGCTCGATTTTAGATAGGAATCATCTTCCAACAAAAAGTTAGACGATTGTATAATTCCGCTTACACCAATATTCGAGTTGAGGTTGAGTTGATAAAATAATCGCTCCGAAAAATCTAAATTCACAAAAACAGAATCTTGTTTGAAAAGCTTGAAATTCGTTTCCGAACCAATCGCAGATTTGAACAAATAAGGTACTTTAACACCAATATTCAACGACGTATTTTTATTTGCTGTTCCAATCCAATTTAACCTGATTTCTTCCAAACTATTGAACACGTTGTTCAACGAAAGTTGTACATTTCCGTTCAATCTAAAATCGCCGTTATCATCTGTTCCAAAACCTAAAACACCATCAAAATAATTTGAATTTACTTTGCGAGGATACAAATATAAAATCGTAGAATCAGGCTTAAATAAAGTTTGTGGTAATTGCGCTTCTGCAATATAATTGGTTTGTTGCATTAATGTCGAAATTGTTGCCAACTTCTGTTCATTGTATACTTCGCCAGTTTTTATATTGAGTCCATGACGCAAATAACCTTTGGATAATTTTTCGTAACCAACCAATTTTACACCATCTATTGTTCGCAGATTTCCTTTGTCTAAAACCAATTCAATTTTCTGTTCATTTTGTTCAAAACCATTTGGAACAAGTTTTATTTGCGCAAACGGATAACCTTGATTAGTGTTGGTTGTTGCTATTTTATTTAGAATAGAATCTAAATTATTTGTTGGGAAATAATTATTTTTATTTTCGAACAATTCATTGTTTTTCACCCAAATTGTTTGGTACAATTTTCCTTTATTTAGATAAACTTTTTCATTTTTTATCGAATCAATCGTCAAAGTATAATAACCTGTTTTTTGAAGCGAATCTAAAGATGAATCAAGATTTTTGCTTTCGAAATCTTTTGTATACGATTTTGTATCATCATTATATCGTAAAAAATGATATGTTTTTTCTTGTCCAAAAAGTAAAATAGTTTGGATCAAAAAGAAGAATATGTAGCCTAAAAATCGCATTGTTGGTTATAATAACGTGTAAAATAGATGTTAAGTATTTGTTTTACTGATATCTATTAGTGTTCATGTGGAAATTAAAAATTATTTTTGACTTCAAATTTAAGATGAATGTTGAAATTATTTAAAATTACTGGATATTTAGAAGCTATTTCTGCGATAGTTTTGTTTTTTATCGCAATGCCAATGAAATATATTTGGGAAGATCCGACATGGGTAACATACGCAGGACGCGTACACGGAGGATTGTTTATAGCTTATATTATATTGGTTTATTTATTGAAAGAAAAATACAATTGGTCTTGGAAAATTTTTATGATCTTTTTTATCGCAGCAGTTATTCCTGGAGGAACAATTTGGGCAGAAAAAAGATTAATCGAAGGCAAAAAATATAAACAAATGTTGGCTGAAGAAGCGAAATAAGACAACGATTAGATAAAAAAGTAAAACCTTAAACGTGATTGTTTGAGGTTTTTTTATGTTTTAGGAATCAAATTTTTCTAAATAAAAAAAGCCGAAGATTAATCTTCGGCTTTTACAGAGCGGGAAACGAGACTCGAACTCGCAACATTCAGCTTGGAAGGCTGACGCTCTACCAATTGAGCTATTCCCGCGTAAATTTTCAAATCAAATTAAAAAGTACCTCAGGCGGGACTTGAACCCGCACGTCCTAATGGACACAGGATTTTAAGTCCTGCGTGTCTACCAATTCCACCACCAAGGCAAAATTTGATTTTTGAATTTAATATTTCAAAGAGCGGGAAACGAGACTCGAACTCGCAACATTCAGCTTGGAAGGCTGACGCTCTACCAATTGAGCTATTCCCGCGTTGTGAGTGCAAATATAAGGTCATTAATATTACTTTTGCAAGTGTTTTTCGAATAAATTTTACAACTTTTTTCTAATAAATTAATTTTGAAATATTTGACTTGTTGATTTTTTTTGAGAAATTAGGGAATTGAATTATTTTATGGAGAAATTATTTATTTTTTGTGGTGTTTTTCTTCTTGTGATGAGTTGTAATTCTAAGAAAAAGTTTGAATCAGATAAATGGATTCCTTTTGAGGAAGGAGTTTACGGACAAAATTATCGTTATAAGATGTTGGATGATTTGGTTAATAATGTTTTAAAATTTGATTCATATAATTCAAATGGAACTTCAAAAAATGAGGTTTATAAATTGATTGGTAAGCCTGATGAAATTTTAGATAAAATGGAGGTTTATTTAATTCAAGAAAAAATTGGTAAAATTGATCAAAATGGAGAAATTAAACTTTATTTAAAATATAGTGATAATTTGACGTTGAATTATTGGAAAATACAAGAAACAACTTACAAAGAATAAATTATGAAAATCCCTACAATTTATGGTATTATAGAACGTAGAATGTTAATCAATTTTTGTGTAGAATCACACTATATTGAGACGATTTTACCTCAACCTTTTCGTCCAAAATTGTACAAAGGAAAAGCAATTGCTGGAATCTGTTTGATTCGATTAAAAGATATAAAACCAAAAGGTTTACCTGATTTTGTAGGAGTGAATTCTGAAAATGCAGCGCATCGAATCGCGGTTGAATGGGAAGAAAATGGTGTGACAAAAGAAGGTGTATATATCCCGATGAGAGATACTTCTCTAAAATTGAATACGCTTGTTGGTGGTCGAGTTTTTCCTGGGAAACATTATTTTGCGAAGTTTAATGTTATAGAAGAAAACGATAATTATCATTTAGATTTCACGAGTTCTGACGATACACGAATTGAAATTGATGCAAAAAAATCTGTTGAATTTAATTCGAATTCGATTTTCGAAACGTTGAATGAAGTTTCAAAATTCTTCGAGAATGGTTCTGTCGGTTATTCTCCAAATGGAAATAATTTTGAAGGTCTAAAACTCGAAACCTATAATTGGGGAGTAGAACCTTTGGAAGTTTTACATGTGAAATCAAGTTTTTTTGAAAATGAAACAATCTTTCCAATAGGTTCTGTTCAGTTTGATAATGCAATTCTTATGACAAATATCGAGCATGAATGGAAGTCGTTAGAAAAGATAAAATGTTTGTAATCTATTCTTTCTTCAAAATAAAATCTTCCTCATTTGTTTTTCCTAAATTAAACTGAAACATTTCACCATAATTTATAGGTATTTTGAATGCATTTTTGATTGGTATTTGCAACAAATAACACCACATCAAACGGATGATTCCACCATGTGCAACAATCAGCACTTTTTCGTGTTGAGTATTTCGTAACTCGTCCATAAAATCAAAAAGTCGCGTAGACATATCTTGCATTGATTCGCCGTTTGGTGTTTTAGTTTCGACAAAATCGGCGTACCAAGGTTCTATTTCTTCCGAAGGAATTTCGTTCCACGATTTCATTTCCCAATCTCCAAAATTGAATTCTTTTAATCGATCATCAAAAATAATTTCATTCGAGAAAGTTTCTGCCAATCGTTGACAACGACTTAATGGACTTGAAAAAATTATCTCAAAGTCGTTTTCGATCTTAGTATGAATTTGTACTACTTCTTGATGAAAAGTATCAGCTAATTCCACATCAGTTTGTCCGTAACAAACCGATGAAGGAACATTAACTTTTGTATGTCGAATTACAGAAACTTGCATAGAATTAAAACGCCAAGATAAAACAAAACTTCGGTAACTTGTTGCACAGTTCCCAAGCAATCGCCTGTATATCCACCAATATATTTTTTGAAATACCAGCCCAAATAAACTTTTCCTATGTAACAAAGTGGTAATATCAACAAGAATTTCCATTCGCCAAAAACAATAAAAGGCACAAGACAGAAAAGAAAACTAATGATAAGATTTTTTATTGGAAGTGCTTTATTTGCCATCGGTTTTGATTTACTTTTGTCGATATCTGTCACATATTCGTGTGTATAAATCATCATTCCAGAAAAAAAGCGACTAACCGAATGTGCTGCAATCAAGCTGAAAATCATCAACCAAAAATTATTTTCTGCAATATGTTGAAGTGATGTGAATTTCAATAACAACAATAAGATAACACCAATTACACCATAAGCTCCAATTCGGCTATCTTTCATAATTGTCAAGATTTTTTCTTTGCCATAACCGCCTCCAAAACTATCGCAAACATCGGTGAAACCATCTTCATGAAAAGCTCCTGTCAGTAAAACGCTTGTAATCATTGTGATAATAATAGCAATATCAATAGGTAAAATAAATTGACAAATTGTATAAATCAATGCATTAAAAGCGCCAACCAATAAACCAATCGCTGCATAGTATTTTTGTGATTGATTCATGATTTCGTTGCTATATGGAATTTTGAACGGAATCGGAATTCGCGTAAAAAACATCAATGCGGTTAAAAAATAAGCGATTTCTTTTTTTAGCATTTCACTTCAGTTTCTTTGTTACTCACGCCTGCAGATTCGAAACTCGCCATATCATTGTAGAAATTTACCGCACTTTTGATAATTGGATAAGCCAACGCACACCCCGTTCCTTCACCAACTCGCAAATTGATGTTCAGAATTGGTTCTTCGTTGAAATAATTTAATAAATATTGATGTCCAGATTCATCACTTTGATGACAGAAAATTGTATTGTTTAAAATTTCTGGGTTTAATTTAGACGCAACCAAAATCGCAGACGAAGCAATATATCCATCAATCATCAACAACATATTATGTTCATAAGCAGATAACATTGCAGCTGTCATTTGAGCAACTTCAAAACCTCCAAAAGTGGCTAAAATTTCTTTTGGATCAGTAATTTTCCTATGTGTATTTTTAACCTGATTTAGAATATTGATTTTATTTTGTAATTGCTCATCATTCAAACCTGTTCCACGTCCTACACATTGTTCAAGCGGTAAATCGGTCAAATAATGTACAAGCATCGATGCAGAAGAGGTATTCCCAATTCCCATTTCGCCAAAACCAATAATATTTGTTCCATTTTGAGCGATTTCGTTCACAATTGTCTTCGAATAATCAAAACATTGTTCCAATTGATCTAAGGTCATTGCAGGTTCGTGCAAGAAATTTTTGGTTGATTTGGCTACTTTACAATTTTTCAAAACCGAATAATCCTCGAAATCATAATTTACACCAGCGTCAACAATCGTTAAATTAATCTCATTTTGATTACAAAAAACATTAATAGCTGCTCCATTATTTAGGAAATTTAAAACCATTTGAGGTGTAACTTCCGCAGGATACGCACTAACACCAGATTGTGCAATTCCGTGATCGCTTGCGAAAACGATTAGATGAGGTTTTATTAATTCTAAATGATTTTTTTGCTGAACCAAACCAATTTTAAGTGCGATTTTTTCTAATAAACCTAAAGCTCCAAGCGGTTTTGTTTTAAGATCAATAATGTGTTGAATTTCTTCTTTTTGCATTTTATACTAAACTAAATTTTAATAAAAAAATGCTTTCGAAATCAAGTGCAATCAATTCAACAAATAATAAAAATATATGTAGTTTTGATTGAGCTTCAATCGCGAAAGCATCATCTAAAAAGTGGTCTGGCTTATAGTTTTTCTCTACTTACAGTTGCGCGACAGCTCGAGATTTGCACTCGATTCCCTTTTGTGCAAGCAAGGTAATAAATTATTTTTCTGGGACAAAATTTTCATCAATCACTATATCTCCCATCAAAACGACTTGCTCTTCAAAATCAGAAGTGTTTAAATTAACTTTATTCGGAAAATTTTTAAATGAATAAGATTTATAAACTTCTGAATTTATTTCATTTGAAGCTAATCTTAGGTTAAGTTCAGTATTTTTTAAAGTCTCAAATTGTATTGTATATTCCTCGCCAACGTTTAATTTACTTTCTACTAATTCATCATTAATTAACAAACGATATGTTTTGATTTCTAAGTTAGAATTTCCAAAATTAACTTTTATTTTGAATTTTATTTTTTCTTTGTGAATCGAATCATTTTTTGCAACTAAAGGTTCTGTACAATTTGGTTTATCCTGTCCATTTGTACATGAATTTAATAACCCAAAAGCAGAAAAAATCATGACATTAGAAATCGTTTTCTTAAAAAGATTTTGACCTAATTGACTTGGATGAAAAATACCACAATGAACGTTGCTTTTCTGAAATTCATTCGAAATTTCGTCATTTGTCAAATTAGAAAAGTCAGTGATTTTATGTTGACATTTTGCACAGAAATTTTCGTTTGTTAATTTCTCTTTGCAAGGAATTGGAATTGTGATTTTCATATTTTTTAAAGTTTAGATTTATAATAGAGATGATTTTATGAATAAAAAGGTTGGTTTTATTTTTAGAAATAATTGATTTAGAATATTTGGATTTATGTAATATCTTTAACCACCTCTACTTTCCTATTAAATAAGATCAATTTTTAATGAAAAATTTTCCCATCCCAACGAACGAAAAGCAAAGATTGCAAGCGGTTTACGATTATAATTTACAAGAACATGATAAAGACGAAGAATTAGAGGTTTTTGCAAATGCTGCGAGTTTGATTTGTAATGCGCCAATTGCGTTAGTTTCTATTTTTGATGAAAACTATCAAGTGATTAAAGCCAATTGCGGAATCGAGGTAGATATTGTTCCACGTCAACAAACTATTTGTCAATTTTCTTTAATGGAAGAAGAAATTTTGGTGATTGATGATGTGACGAAATTTGAACCTGCAAAAAATATTGCTGGAGTAAAAGCTGCAAATATTCAGTTTTATGCTGGTGTTCCGTTGATTGATGACAATGGAAATGCGTTGGGAACATTGTGTGTAAACGACCATTATCCAAGAACGTTAGACGATAAACAACGTAATTTATTGATTCAACTTGGGAAAAATATTACCAAATTATTGGTGAGTAAAAAGCGAAAAAAAGACGCTTCTTACTTTCAAAATATCTATAAAATATCTAATAATCTTATTGGAGTTGCCGATATTAATGGTGTTCTAAAATCTATAAATCCTTCTTTTAAAGAGGTTTTAGGAATAAAAGATGAAAAGACAATTATTGCAGAAAACTTTTTAGATTTTGTTTCGGAAAAAGATAAAAAGAAAGTTAATACGTATTTATAAAATCTTAAAAATAATACAGATTCAATCAATTTCAAATGTTTGATGTATTCTCCCGAATCTCAAGAAGAGAAGTTAGTGGAATGGTATACAAAATCTAACTTAAAAATTGATAACGAAATCTTTTTCTTTGGTCGAGATATCACGCTTGAAAATTCGAAAAAAGTAGAATTAGAAAATAGCGAACGTAAGTTTAGAAATTTCTTCAATTCTTCGCTTGGTTTAATGACAATTCATGATTTAGATGGAAATATTTTGTCGATAAATAAGAAAGGATTAGAATCTATGGGCTATTCAGAAAATGAGGCAAAAGATTTGAATCTGAAAAAAATAATTCCAAAATCTAATCAAAAAGAATATCAAACCTATATAGAGACGATTTTGAGTAAAAAGCAAGATTCTGGTTTGATGAGCTTGATTAAGAAAGATGGTTCGTTAACATATTGGTTATACAGTAATATTTTGGACAAAGATAACGAAGGAAATCCTGTTGTAATGAGTACTGCTGTGGATATGACACAAAGAACTTTGTTGGAAAGAGATCTTAATCGTGTTCGTCAGTTGCTAGATCATACGTACGAGGTTGCGAATGTAGGAGGTTGGAAATATGATTTAGTGAAGCAAAAATTAATTTGGGCTGATATAACGAAAAAAATCCATGAAGTTGAACCAGATTATGAACCAAATGTAGAAACTGCACTTCATTTTTATGAAGCAAAAAGTAGTTATCCAAAAATAAAGAAAGCCTTTAAAGATGCGGTAGAAAAAGGAATCGAATATGATATGGAGTTGCAGATTGTTACACAAAAAGGAAAAACAATTTGGGTAAGATGTAAAGGGATTCCAGAATTCGTAAACGGAGAATGTGTTAGCGTTTTTGGAATTTTTCAGGATATTGATGAGAGAAAACGTTATACGTTAGAGTTGGCTCGACAAAAAGCTATTTTCGAAACATTTATTAATCACGTACCTGCTTCTGTTGCTATGTTTGATAATGAAATGAATTATCTGACTTTGAGTAATCAATGGAGTGATGAATTTGCGATAAAAAAGAAAAATGTGATTGGAAAATCTCATTACGAAATGTACGATGTTCCTGCTGAAAGAAAAGCGATTTACGATGCTTGTTTGCAAGGTCAAAATTATTCGAATGAAGATACCATTTATCGTACACCAAAATATGATACGGATCAACACTATTCCTGGGCGATTCATCCGTGGTATATCAATAAAAAACAAATTGGCGGTTTGATTATGTTTTCGCAAAATATAACAGAATCTGTCAAGAAAAATAGAGAACTTAAAAAGCCAAAAAGAACGCCGATATCGCTAGTAAAGCGAAGTCAGAGTTTTTAGCAAATATGAGTCACGAGATTAGAACGCCGTTAAATGGTGTGATTGGTTTCTCTGATTTATTGTTGAAAACGCCGCTTAATCCAACTCAAAAACAATATTTGAATTTTATTAATGATTCTGCAAATTCATTGTTGTCAATAATAAATGATATTTTAGATTTCTCTAAAATTGAATCCGGTCGAATGGATGTTTCGATAGAAAAAAATAATTTGTTCGAGTTAGGAAATCAAGTAATCAATGTGATTCTTTATCAAGCCGAAAACAAAAAAATAGAATTATTGTTGAATATAGATAATAATTTACCTCAATTTATTTGGATTGATGAAGCTCGATTGAAACAAGTGCTAATTAATCTACTTGGAAACGCTGTGAAATTTACGGATAGTGGAGAAATAGAACTAAAAATTAGTCAAGTTGAACCAATTGTGAAAGGAGAAAAAGCAAAATTGAGATTCTCTGTTCGTGATACAGGAATTGGTATAAAACCAGAAAAACAAGTCAAGATTTTTGATGCATTTACTCAAGAGGATAGTACTGTTAGTAAACGTTTCGGAGGAACTGGTTTAGGTTTAACAATTTCGAATAAGTTGCTAAATTATTTCGGAAGCCATCTAGAATTGCAAAGCGAAATAGATAAAGGTTCTACATTTTTCTTTGATTTAGAAGTTGATTACGAATATAATATTGAGCAACAATTTGATCATTTGGAAGAAATAAATCATGTGTTGATTGTAGATGATAATCAAAGTAATCAAATGATTTTGCAACATATGTTACAGTTCAAAAATATAACATCTGATATTGCAAATAATGGAATGGAAGCGCTACAGAAAGTTTTGAATGGCGATGTTTACGATGTTATTTTGATGGATTATCATATGCCGGTTTTGAATGGTTTGGAAACAATTCAGAAAATAAAAGAGTATTTCGTAACAAAGGATACAAAAACTCCTTTAGTGTTATTGCATAGTTCTTCTGAGGATGAATATCTAATTCAGAAAGCAAAAGAATTAGGAATTACTTCGCGTTTATTGAAACCAATTAAGTCGGAAGAATTGTTTGATACGTTGCGTAAAACAATTATTGATTCGAAAGAAATTCAAACCATAGAAATTGAAAATCAAGAAGAAATTTCGCAAGATTTTTCGAAACAATTTCACATTTTAATTGCAGATGATAATTTAGTAAATATGGCTCTGAATCAGTAAATTATCAAAAATATTGCACCAAATTCTATTTTGTATACAGCTGCGAATGGAGCGGAAGCCGTATCAATTTGTCAAGAAAATAAGATCGATTTAATCTTGATGGATATTCAAATGCCAGAAATGAATGGGATTGAAGCAACTAGGGTTATTCGTTTGTTAAATAATTTTCAAGAAACTCCGATTATAGCAGTGACAGCGGGAAATGTAAAAGGCGAAAAGGAAAAATGTCTTGATGCTGGATTGAATGATTTCTTAGCAAAACCAATTCGAGAAAAAGATATTTTTGATGTCCTAGAAAAATGGTTAGATTTTTCTAAAAAAGAAAAGAATGAAACCAACGATTTTGGAAATCACCTTGATCTTTCTATGATAAATAATTATACGAAAGACGACGAATCGTTTAGAAAAATGTTTATAGAAATAATTATTAATGAGTTAGAAAAATCTGTACAAGAATTTGAAACTTATTTCAACAAACAAAATTTAGAAGGATTAAATCAATTAGGTCATAAAGTAAAAGGAACAGCAAAAACTGCAGGACTTACAATTTTGGCTGATTTAACCGAACAAATAGAAAAATCAACTTCGATCAATTACCTACAAGAAAACCAGCTGATTATTAAAGTAAAAACCGAAATAGAATTAGTTATTAACTATTTAAAAAATATTTAAAAACCAATATTATGCAGATTTTAATTGCCGAAGACGATGAATTGATTTTAAAAACAATTGAACACAAACTGAAAAAAGAAGGTTACAAAGTTGTTTTAACACGAAATGGAAAAGAAGCAATCAGTAAGATTGAGAATGAAGATATTGATTTGATTATTACAGATATTATGATGCCTTTTGCGTCTGGTTTGGAGATTATTAGTGCTGTTAGAAAAAGTAAAAATTCCGAAACACCAATGATTATTTTGTCTTCTTTAGGGCAAGAAGATGTAGTGGTGGAAGCATTTAATTTGGGTGCAAATGATTTTATGGTGAAACCATTTAGCCCTATTGAATTGTCTGTTCGCGTGAAGAAATTATTAAAATAAAAGCATGATTATCCTACAAATTATAACCTATACCGAGTTAATCGTAGGAATTTATATTCTACTTATTTTACTTTTTTTGACAATTATTTATACGTTATTGACAAGTATAATTGAATATAAAATCATTACAAAGAAAAATAAGTGGAATGCGATTATTGATCAAGAAATTTATGAAACAATTTTGGATGATCAATCCAATTCGAATACTGACTTTAATGATTATTTGAAATCAAGTTCATTCAAACATTATTTTATCAAAAAATTACTAAAAGCGGAACAAAATTTTTCTGGACATTCAAAAGAAAGTATTCAAAATTTATTTGACCATTATGAATTAAAAAAAATATCCTTACAGAAATTAAATAGTCAAAAAAATCATGAAATAGCCGAGGCAATACAAGAAGTTACGACGATGAATCATGTTGAAACTTTACCAAAAATCAAAAGTATGTTACAACATAAAAATGATTTAGTACGATCTGAAGCGCAATATGGTTTAACGAAATTTGCTGGTTTCGAAGGTTTATATTTTTTGGATAATTTACAAGAGCAATTGACGGATTGGCAACAGTTGAAATTGTTGGATGCAATTACAATTTTACCAAATATTGATGAGGTTGATAAGATAATTTCGAATTGGTTAAAATCACCTAATCAAAGTGTGAAAATTCTAACAATGAAATTAATTCGCAAGTTTCAATTGTTGCAAATGCACGATTTGGTTGCAGATAATTTGCACGATTCTGATGAAAAAGTTGTGGAAGAAACGATTAAAACATTAGTCAGAATCGAAGATGATTCAACATCAAAATTATTGATTGAGCAATATGAAACGTGTAACGAAAAGTTTCAAATTCAAATTTTAAAAGCTTTAGAAAAAATCTCAAATCCAGAAAATAACACATTTTTAGAAACTCAAGCAAAGGAAAATCCATCATTTTCTGTCAAAAAAGCAAGTGTAAGAGCGTTAAATAATTGTTGTTCAAAAACCAATTTACAAAAACTTGCACATCAATCAAACTCTCCTGAATTAAAACAAATTATTAATCAAATTATCCAAGAAAACTAATCATGAATTGGCTAGAAACGGCTTTCGATTTTTTTATTTACGGCTTCCTTTTTTATTCAATCCTATTAATTTTAGTCTATGGATGGATAGGTTTTTATGCAAAAGGAGCGATAAAATCTTATATACGAAAAAACAGTTTTACAGATTATTCGCTTATTGCAACATCGCCAAATGCGCCAACTTTTAGCCTTATTGCGCCCGCTTATAATGAAGGTGCAACGATTGTGGAGAACGTGCGTTCTTTGTTGTCGTTGTATTACAATCAACTCGAAATTATTATTGTAAATGATGGTTCCAAAGATGATTCGTTGCAACGATTAATTGAAGCGTATGATTTGATTAAAATTGATTATTTCGTTGAAGGAAATATAGAAACGAAACCAATTAATGCAATTTATAAAAGTACAAATCCTGTTTTCAAGAAATTAATTATTGTTGACAAAGTAAATGGAGGAAAATCGGATGCGCTAAATGTCGGAATTAATATTGCAGCAAACGATTATATTGTTTGTATTGATGTCGATTGTATTTTAGAACAAGATGCGATTCTGAAGCTTGCGAAACCTTTTATGGATGAAGCAAAAGCAAAAGTAATTGCATGTGGAGGCGTAATTCGTTTGGCGAATAATTGTACCATTGTTGATGGTAAAATTGTCGATGTTAATTTGCCAAAAACTCGTTTAGGAAGAGCGCAAGCGTTAGAATATATTCGAGCATTTCTTTTGGGAAGAATGGCGTGGTCGCGCGCCAATGGTTTGATGCTGATTTCGGGTGCTTTTGGTGCTTTTGATCGTGAAATTGTACTCCAGTGTGGCGGTTACGATCACGATACAGTTGGTGAAGATATGGAGCTTGTTGTGCGAATGCGACGTTATATGCACGAACAAAAATTGGCCTATAAAGTGGTGAATATTCCCGATCCGCTTTGTTGGACAGAAGTGCCAGAAAGTAAAGAAATTTTAACCAAACAACGCAATCGTTGGATGCGTGGAACGATAGAAACATTGTGGAAACATCGTATTTTATTTTTCAATCCTAAATATGGAAAACTTGGAATGATGAGTTATCCGTATTGGTTTTTCTTCGAATTTTTAGGACCGATTATCGAATACATTGGTTGGATCATTTTCGTTGTTTTATTCTTTTTAGGATTAATAAATTGGCATATTTTCTTTCCTTTAATGGCTTTTGTATTGCTTTACGGAATTTTATATTCGATTTATGCCATTCTGATTGATTTGATGACGTATAATGTTTATCACAAAAAAGGCGATATTCCGAAATTATTTTTTACGGCGTTTATAGAGCCGTTTACATTTCATCCATTTGTTGTGATGGCAGGCGTGAAAGGGGTGAAGGATTTCTTTCTGAAAAATAATTCGTGGGGAGAAATGACACGACAAGGTTTTGGTGGAAATCAAGCGAAAGAATTATCTATTTGGCAAAAACTGAAACTTGGATTCATTAATTTAGTTCAACAAACTACTTTTATTTCGTTGGTTTATTTGTTACTTTTTGGATTGTCATCAATTCTTGAATTTTATCTTTATCAAGAAAATCTTACAACAACTTCTAATCAAACTTTATTTTTTGATTTATTCGTACATAATATCGATTTTGCTTTAGATAGTATTTTTGTGGTAAGTTTTATATATTTTTTACTACAATTTTATTCGATAAGTTGGACAAAAAAATGGATCATTTTTGCGTATTCTTTTTTAATAATTTTGAATATTTTATTGATTAAATATTTTCAAACAACACTCAATTTATTAGGTTCAGATTTGTTTTCTTATACATTCGAAGAATTGAAATTAATTATTGGAGCATCAGGTGTTGTCAATACAATAAGTATCCTTTTATCAATTGCTGTAATTGCTGTTTTAACAACGATATTTATTTACAGTTATCGATTAAAAATTAACCAAAAAATTCTTCAATTACCATTAATAATTTTGAGTTTTTTATCGCTTATTGTTCCAATTAATTTGGATTTAAAAAGTTCTCAAAATGATGAGTTTTCATCTAATCTAATTTTGAGTAAATCGTCTTATTTTTTCTCAAACTCGATTGAACAATATGCAGAAGATAAACTTTCGGAAATTGATTTTTTAAATTCAAATTCGAGTTCAAATAATGAAGATAATCGACATTATTTCGATAAAACTAATTATCCATTTTTGTATCAAGATGAGAACAAAAATTTCTTCGCGGATCAATTTAATCTAACAACAGAAAAACCGAATGTTGTTTTTATTGTGATTGAAGGTTTGGGACGAGCTTTTAGTAACGAAGGTGCATATTTAGGTTCTTTTACACCATATATCGATCAGCTTTCGAAAAAGGGTTTGTATTGGGAAAATGGATTAAGCACGACGGGAAGAACATATGGAGTTTTACCTGGATTGACGGGTTCTTTGCCATTTGCTGAAAATGGTTTTATGGAACAAAAAAACTTACCTCAACATTACAATTTGTATAATTTGTTAAAAAGTAATGGTTATAAAACTGGTTATTTTTACGGTGGTGATGCTGATTTTGATTTTATGTCGAAATACTTGAATTATTCAGGTGTTGAAACTATTATTGATGAAAATGATTATGAAAGTAATTATGCTAAAATTCCGTCAAATAATGGATTTTCTTGGGGATTTGACGATCATTCAGTGTTCAAAAAATATTTAGCAACGCAGAAAGAAAATAATCAACCGTATTTTAATGTTTTGATGACGTTAGCGACGCATAGTCCTTTCTTAATAAACAATGTTGAGAAATATAATAAGCAGTTTGAAACGTTGATTAAATCACGAAATTATGATGCAACAACTTTGACGACAGTAAAAAAATATAAACAACAATTGGTGACCTTTTTGAGTGTTGATGAAGCTGTAAAAAACTTTTTCGAAGCTTATCAAAAGCGTTCAGATTTTAATCAAACTATTTTTGTGATTACTGGAGATCATCGAATGCCAGAAGTTCCGATGGAAACAAAGATTGATCGTTTTCATGTTCCGATTATTGTCTATTCTCCTTTGTTGAAGTCACCGAAAAAGATGTCAAATGTTGTGACGCATTTTGATGTTGCGCCAACTTTCGTGACATATTTTAGAGATTCGTATAAAATGAAATTACCGAATTATGTGACTTGGATGGGACAGAATTTAGAAAACGGTAAAGCGAATTTCAGAAAACAAGGCGTTCCGTTGATGCAAAATAAAAATATTTTGGACGATTATGTTTTTCAAAATTATCATTTGTCAGGAGGGAAGTTATATCGAATTGAAAAGAATTTAACCGAAGATGTTGAACAAAATTCGAAGATGGAAACAGAGTTGAAAAATCGATTGAAAAGCTTTAAAACAAAAAACCATTCTTTGAAAAATACTCAAAAAATGGTTCCTGATTCTATATTTAATCGTTATATCAATTAGAATTTTCGGCTGTACGAAACGCTTACATCAAATTGATTTCCTTTTTGATTTGGACGATATTCTTGATTGTAATAATTCGCACCAATTGAAATTAAGTTTAATTCACTGATCGAAAAATTATAATCTGCTCCAATTTTGAAGGACTTCAGTTTGTAAGTTGTATCTTCTAAAAGATTGTTGTTAAAATCTTCTGGTGAAATTCCTGTACCAATAGCTAAGCTTAAATAATTGCTTGCATCGCCAGTATAATAACGAGTTGTGAATGTATACGAATGCGAAATATTGTTGTTGCTTGGCGTTACAAATGCACGTAAATTGAACCAATAATTTTTATAATATTTACCGATAGATCCTGTGAACATCCAAACATCATCCGAAAAATGAAGTTGACGATAACCTAATTCAGCTTCGAAACTTTTAGGTAAATTAGCGTAAAGAGAGGCTCCTGTGCGATATTTAGGAAAAATTCCATCACTATCCGAATATCCACCGCCAACATACATATAAAATGTCTTAGAAAGTCTTGGATAAGCTTCTACTTCGTATTGAACTCCGTTATCTTTAAATTTGTTTGCGTAATTTACTTTAAAAATCAACGAACCAAGTGAAGTTTGTCTTTTATAACTAACCGAAACTTGATGCCAATCATCTGCAAATTGCTTGTCAAAATGTGAGTAATTATAATTTACACTAATCGCATTTTTAGTATTATTTATTTCGATTCGATTTGCTAATTCGCGTGCTTCAGTATTTTTAGGATTGATCGCTAATAATTCTTTGATTGTTTTCGAAGCTTCTTCATAAGCATTGTTTGAATTAAGAACTTTAGCTTTTAACAACAATAATTCTTCATTTTTAGGATATTTAATTAATCCACGATCAATGATAGAAACGGCTTCTGTATAATTATCATTCCAATATTCAAGTGACGTGTAAGCTAAATAAAAATCGGTAGAAGGATCCATGTTTTTTTCAACATTCTGAAAAACTTTTCTCGCTTCTTCGGTTTCATCATTCCATGTATATATTCGTCCCAAAAAAACAGCGATATCTGTATATTCCGGAGATTGATCTAAAGCTTGTAATGCAAGTTTCTTGGCAGTTGCATAATCTTTTTCTTCGAAAGCTTTGTGACGTGCTTCTTGAAATAAATCATCCGAACTTTTCGATTCTTGACTATACGAAAATAAAGGTAAAAAGGTAAGAGTAAAGAGTGTCTTTCTTAGAAATGATTTTTGAATCATGTGATAAAAACGTACTTTATTATGAGGATAAAGATATAATTATTTAGAGCATAAAAAAAGCTCAAGAAAATAAATTCTTGAGCTTTATTGTACCTCAGGCGGGACTTGAACCCGCACGTCCTAATGGACACAGGATTTTAAGTCCTGCGTGTCTACCAATTCCACCACCAAGGCATCCACTTCTAAGAAAGAAGTTAGAGCGGGAAACGGGACTCGAACCCGCAACATTCAGCTTGGAAGGCTGACGCTCTACCAATTGAGCTATTCCCGCGTGTAAATTGTAAAAATCAAATTAAAAAGTACCTCAGGCGGGACTTGAACCCGCACGTCCTAATGGACACAGGATTTTAAGTCCTGCGTGTCTACCAATTCCACCACCAAGGCAAAATTTGATTTTTATGAATTTTTATATTTCAAAGAGCGGGAAACGGGGCTCGAACCCGCGACCTCAACCTTGGCAAGGTTGCGCTCTACCAGCTGAGCTATTCTCGCGATTGGAGTGCAAATATATAAAATCAATTTCTAATAATCCAAATCAAATTTGAATAAAATTTTAAAAATATATTTGCACTTATTTTAATTAGTTGATAGGCATTAACATATCAGCTACTTCTTTTATTTTATCTTTCATCTTTTTACGATGAACGATCATATCAACGAAGCCTTTTTCTAATAAAAATTCAGAAGTTTGGAATCCTTCTGGTAAATCTCTACCAATAGTTTCTTTGATAACACGTGGTCCAGCGAATCCAATTAATGCTCCTGGCTCTGCCATGATAACGTCACCAATTGATCCGAAAGAAGCTGTAATTCCTCCAAAAGATGGATTTGTTAAGATTGTAATATAAGGAATGTTGTTATCTGCTAATTGAATTAATTTAGCTTCTACTTTAGCTAATTGCATCAACGAAATTGCAGCTTCCATCATACGTGCACCACCAGATTGTGTAATAATTACGAATGGAGTTTTGTTTTTGATAGAATAATCAATTGCACGTGCAATTTTTTCTCCCATTACAGATCCTAAAGAACCTCCAATAAATTTGAAGTCCATACAAGAAATTGTAATGTCACGTCCATGAATTTTTCCAGTCGCATTGCGAATAGAATCTGTCATTCCCGTTTTCTTTTTAATCTCTTTTAAACGATCTTTATAAGGTTTTGTATCTGTCCAATTTAATGGGTCTTTACTTTCTACTTTTGTATCTAATTCTGTGAATTTACTATCATCAAATAAGATATCGAAGTATTCTTGAGAACCAATTTGTACGTGATGATCATCCTCTGGACTTACATACGCATTTGCTTTTAGTTCTTCAGTTTCAATAATTTTTCCTGATGGTGTTTTGTACCATAAGCCTTTTTTAACGTCTTTTTTAGACTCTGTAGGCGTTGTAATATTTTTCTTGCTTCTAATAAACCAAGGCATATTCTCTGTTTTTATTTGGGTAAGAATAATCTTAGTGAAAAGATTATCCTAAAGTATTAACATTATTTAAATCGTGAAAAGCTTGAATTAATCTGTCTTTGAAAGTAACTTCTCCAGCTCTTAACCACACGCGTGGATCATAATATTTTTTGTTAGGAGATTCTGGACCTTCAGGATTTCCAATTTGTCCTTGTAAATAAGCTGCATTTTCGTCAAAATATTTACGAATTCCTTCCATAAATGCATATTGTAAATCTGTATCAATGTTCATTTTGATAACTCCGTAGCTAATTGCTTCTCTAATTTCTTCTAAAGTAGAACCAGAACCTCCGTGGAATACGAAGTTTACAGCGTTGTCTACACCATACTTTTCGTTGATGTATTTTTGAGAGTTATCTAAAATTTTTGGAGTCAAAACAACATTTCCTGGTTTGTAAACACCATGTACATTACCAAATGCTGCTGCAATCCAGAAATTATCAGAAATAGATTTTAAGTTTTCGTAAACGTAAGCAACTTCTTCTGGTTGAGTGTATAATAAAGAATTGTCAACATTAGAATTGTCAACACCATCTTCTTCTCCACCTGTAATACCTAATTCCATCTCCAAAGTCATTCCAACTTTAGACATTCTTTCTAAGTATCTTTTGCACGTTTCTACGTTTTCTTCTAAAGGCTCTTCAGATAAATCTAACATGTGAGAACTAAATAAAGTCTTTCCGAATTTATTAAAATGTTCTTCGTTAGCGTCCATAATTCCATCAATCCAAGGCAATAATTTTTTTGCACAGTGGTCTGTATGTAAAATTACAGTAGCTCCGTAAGATTCAGCTAAAGTGTGAATATGTTTTGCTCCCGCAATAGCACCTTTGATAGCAGAAAGTTGATTTTCTCCTTTTAATCCTTTTCCGGCATTAAAAGCAGCACCTCCGTTAGAAAATTGAATAATAACTGGAGAGTTTACTTCAACTGCAGCTTCCATTGCAGCGTTAATAGTATCTGAACCGATGACATTACACGCTGGTAAAGCGTATTGATTTGCTTTTGCATCATTGATAATGTCTTGAACTAATGAACCGGTAGCAACACCGGCAGGAAATTTTCTGCTCATTATGTTAGTATTTTGTGAAACAAATATAGATGTTTTTTTAGAAAGGATAATTAATTCCGAAGTGGATTCTTGGTTTAAGCAAATTAAAATTGTCAAATTGCCAGCGATCACCCAATTCGTAAGAAGGGTCATAAATTTTGTAACCTAAATCAAATCTTACAATTGCAAACGTACCAATGTGATAACGGAAACCTAATCCAGAACCAATTCCGAATTCTTTGTAAAAATCTTTGAACTTAAATAATGTTTCTGGACGATTTTTATTAACACCCCAAATATTACCAGCATCAAGAAAATATGCACCTTCCAAACTTCCAAAAAGATTGAAGCGATATTCAGCATTGAATAACAATTTCATGCTTTCAAATTCTAAACTTTGATTTTTAGAATCGATACGTGGTTTACTTCCAGGACCTAAAGTTAACGGTGCCCAACCACGAACATCATTTGCTCCTCCAGCCGAATAACTTCTTACGAAGGGTGCAACATCTGAGTTTCCATATGGTTGAATGATTCCGAATAAGAAACGTCCCGCTACGCTAGAATTTGAATTTAATTTGAATTTTCGTCTAACATCCACATCAAATTTTACGAATTGAGAATAAGGAATTCCAAAGATCAAACCTGCTTGATTTCCGTCTCGATCAGGTTCAGCTTTATTAAAGCCAAAAGCTTTGTCTAAACCTCTTAATACATTTCCGGCTAATTCAATTCTCGCTTGAATAAACCAAGGATTACTTTTTGGTCGAAATGAATTTTCTTGATTAAATGTAAATTGATAGATAAAAGAGTTGATTAATACATTTTGGGAAATATTAGCTTTTCTATATAACATATTCTCAAAATCAACATACAACTTTGCGTTTTCTCCAGTTAATGAACTTTGGAATCCTTTGTCAGCCTCGATTGCGTCTGTTAATTCATCATCCGTTAGATAAATTGGTGCATTAGGATTGTATGCGTAGTATAAATCTTTTACTTCGTTTTTTGTATTATTATCTTTTGTAAACACTTCATAATAGCGATCTTTTTTTCGGTTACTAATAAATTCTGTGTTAAACAAAGAAACTTTGTGTTGAAACTCCGAACTCGAAATATCCATATCAAAACCAAAACCATAAGTCGTTTTGTCTAAACCTACATTTTTCTGCGTACTTGCATTCATTCGAATAGCAGATTCGGCAGTAAAACGTTTTGGTAAAATATTATCAAGATTAATTGGTGTTAATAAATAAGGAAATTTCAACTTTGTTTCGATAGCGATTTCGTAAGCATTTAAGAATGCTTTATTCATTGAGAAATCTTTGTTGACAGAACCTAAAGTTCCTTTCAAAGTTGTTTCTAAATTTTCTCCTCCTCCAAATAGATTTCTCGAAGTTAAAGTCATTCCGGGAGAAATTGCAAAGTTCATATAGCGAGAAGCATAACTTTCGACAAAGAGATTCAAGTCATATTTCTTTTTTGGTGTAAAGAAAACGTCTACATTTAGGATAGAATCTTGTTTATTAATTCTGAATCCATGTAAGTTAATGTTTTCTTTCTTGAAAATATTACGTTTTGTCTGAATTTCTTGTCGTTGACGATATAGTTGACCAGGACGAATTACAAATGCATCTGTAAAATATCTTGGTCGATATTCTGGCTCTTTTGTATATAAAACGTTATAATCTTTATATTCTTCTTTGATTAATTTACTTTCATCATCAACAAAACTGCGAGAATCTGCATAAATATTTATCTTTCCAAAACGATATTGTGTAAAAGGTGTAATACTATCCGTTTTCAACGAATCTTGAATATATTTATCAATAAACATCGTCACATCAAGGCGTTTATTACTTTTTAATGTATCCGCTTCAAAATATAAATCTTCGCCCGAATCATTAAAATCATAGTAACCTCTATTCTTTAACAAATCGATAATACGATCGCGTTCTTCCTCAAATTTGTCAAAATTATATTGATCTCCAGCATGCAAAACAGTTTGTTTTCCAAGAGGAGAATTCAAGTATTCTTCTATTTTTTGATCAGCTATTTTTTGATCATATGTTTCGATATAAGAAGGTTCACCTAACTTAATATCATAAATTGTTTCTGCTTTTTTTGCAACAGAATCTTTATCATAGGAAACTGCTACTTTCGAATCGAAATAACCTTTATCATGAAATAATCTATTTAAGTTCTTTGCAGAAAATTCTGATTGTTGTTCATCCAACAAAACTGGCGCTTCACCTTGATTATAATAAAGACGTTCTTTCCATAAACTCTGCCCAACATATTCGCTCAGATTATTCTTCGTTAGTAAACTGTCCAATAATTTTTGGTTACGAACCGAAGCATCTTGTCGATAATATTCCTGAAAAGTTTCATCAAATTTTGCAGGAGACCAATTGTAAACCCATTGCCAAAGAGGGAAAAAACCAAGGAACTTACCAGCTGGCTTTTGTTTCACATAATCACTTAAATCTTTGTTGATTATAGTTTTTTTCTTCTTAATATCGGGATCTTCTTTATCGTAGATAAATTTGTTTTTTACAAACAAATATTCTCCTTCAGGAACTTTTTTAGTTGTACTACAGCTATAAAAAAGTAAACCTAAACAAGAGATAAGTGTTATATTTGTTGTAATTTTTTTTTGCATAAATATGTTATCAAATAACGTTATTAAGATAATAACTTCTCTGGGTTCTAAAAAATATAGACAAAAATATAATTTGTTTGTCGTAGAAGGTGTTAAAAATATCGGGGAAGTTATAAAAAGTTCTATAAATATTAAAGAATTATTTATAATTGAAGACTTTTGGCCAGAAGCTACACACATCAAAAAGACTTTTATTGAAGAAAAAGATTTGAAAAAAATCAGTTTTTTAACTACTCCGAATGTAGGTTTAGCACTTTGTGAGTTACCTAATTATGATGAAAATATCAAGTTAAATGGTTTGAGTATTGCCTTGGATGATATTCGCGATCCAGGTAATTTAGGAACAATTATCCGCTTGGCAGATTGGTTTGGTGTAGAAGATATCTTGTGTACCAAAGAATCTGTGGATATGTACAACCCAAAAGTTGTGATGTCGACAATGGGATCTTTTACAAGAGTCAAAGTTCATTATATCGATTTGGAGAAATACTTATCTGACTATAAAGGAAACATTTTCGGAACTTTTATGGAAGGAGAATCTATTTATGAACAAATACTTCCACAAGAAGGTATCTTGGTTATGGGGAACGAAGCGAATGGAATTTCTCCAGAAATCGAGAAGTTAACGACACATAAACTAAGCATTCCGTTCTTTGGGAAAAATGGTTCTACCGAAAGTCTCAACGTTGCCGTTGCAACAAGTGTCATCTTAGGCGAATTTAAGTCTCAACTTTCTCACAAATCATAAAAAAAACTTAATGTTTATAAACGGGTAACTATTCCACAAATAAATATATACTTTAGTAGAAACAAACAATAAGATTAAGAAAAAACACATGAAATATGTAGCGGTTGTTCTTGCTTCTGCAATGCTATTTATGGGAAGCTGTAGCAAGAAAAACGAACAAAAAGAAGAAGTTAGAAAGAAGGATCCTCACGCTTTGCGCTATGATTCGTTGGATTGGAAAGCAGATTTCAAGCCAATGAAGTACACACAAGCAGAACTTAATGACTACAGAAATAAACTAAACACCTATTATAAGGACTTTTGGATTGATGGAAAAGTGAGCGGAGGTTTGCTGGTTGTGAAGAATGGGCAAGTACTTTTAGAGCAATATCAAGGGATGGCAGACGAAAGACATAAGCGTCCAATCACTGCCGAAACGCCTATTCACATAGCATCTATCTCGAAAGTTTTTACATCTATGGCGATACTTAAGCTGGTCGAGAAAGGTAAAATCAAATTAGATCAAAAGGTAAATACAATATTAGAAGGTTTTCCTTACGATGATATCACGGTTCGTAATTTGCTAAATCACCGCAGTGGTTTGCCAAATTATGCCAACGTTTTGTGGAATAGTAAGAAGGCAATGATGGATCGCGAGAAACCAATTTCTAATCAAGATGTGTTAGATATCTTTAGAGAATTTGACGTTAAACAAATTCGTCCCGCAGACAAAGGGTTTTATTACTCGAACACCAACTTTGCTTTCCTTGCTTTAGTAATCGAAAAGATTATGAAAATGCCTTATCCGAAAGCAATGAAATACATGGTTTTTGACCCTCTTGAGATGAATAATACCTTTGTTTTTGAGTATGATCGCGATAAAGATACAGTAGCACGTTCCTACAAATACAATGGTTACGAGTGGGCTTGGGATGATTTTGACCGCACGTATGGAGACAAAAATATTTACTCAACGCCAAGAGATTTGTACAAGTTAGATGTAGCCATGTATTCAGATGATTTCTTACCGAAGAATATTAAGAAAAAAGCTTTCCAAGGATATAGTTACGAGCAGAAAGGTTTCAAAAATTATGGGCTTGGAATGCGTTTGTTAGAATATGACAATGGTAAAAAACTATTGTATCACAATGGTTGGTGGCACGGGAATAACACCGTTTTTGTACACGATGTTAACAATCAATTTACGGTAATTGCATTAGGAAACAAGCAGAATAAGAATATATATAGTGCATTCAAATTGGCTGGACTTACAGGAACTTATCCGTTAAAAGCACCTAATAAAGACTCGATGAGGTTGCATAAACAACCAATTGTACCAAAAACAACAGCAAAACTTTCGACCAAAGTTTCAAGATAATAGCAAGGCTTCCTTATATATGGAAGCCTTTTTTATTTTTGTGTTATAATGTATTTTATTGATAATCAATAGTTTTATTTTGTTAATTAAATATAAAGTATTAAATTAGAGTTAATTAACTCTTAATTTATAAATACTTTTAATTATGGCTGTAAAATACAACGTTATTCAGAAGGCTTACCCAGGAGATCCTACGGGGCCTAAAAAGTTCTACGCAAATTCTATTGCAGATGGTGAAGTATCACTTCGAAATTTGAGTAAAGAAATTGCGCAAACCTCATCTATTAGTGAGAGTGATGTATATGCAACATTAATTGATTTGGCTAAAATGTTATCGAAACATTTGTCTGATGGAAAGATTGTTCGCTTGGGAGATTTTGGTTCTTTTCAAATAAGTATTAGTAGCGAAGGAATGGATGTAATGAACAAAGTAAATTCTGCTTCTATAAAAAGTGCTAAAATACTTTTTAGACCTGGTCTAGATTTACGAGATACTTTAGCTACTTTAAAATATGAGAAAAAGAAATAGTTAAGATAATTTTTCTAACTTCTAATAGAAGTAAATAAAAAACGTCAAGTGGTTTTCATTAAAACCACTTGACGTTTTGTTTAAAACCTCCTTATGTTTTATATAAAAGATAAGGAGGTTTTGTAAAATAGATTAATTGATTTTTTCTAACTCACATATATATTTATTATAATCAATCATTTCTATATAAATTATTTCTCCTTTTGTATTATATTTTAAGTTATAAGATAATGAATTAATTAAATTATCAACATGACCAAGATTTAAAAATGATTCAACTAAAAATACAGGGTAATCTTTATTAGAATAAACAATATGTACATCAAAATTACCTGGTTGCATATCATAAGAATACTTTATTAATTGATTCTTTTCATTGAAATATTCAACAATATATCCTTCTTTAGTCTTTGATATACGAGGTTTTATTTGCTTTTTCTTAGTGACTAATTGGTTAGGAAAAAAGGTAGGAGTATAAGAATTAAAATGTTTATTATAGAATACTAAATCTAGTTTTTCTTTAGATTTTATCGTGTCAAAAGATTGAGTGTGTACTTCTCCTCCTATATAGCATGTGTTTTTGAATATATATTCTTGAGAAAAAATAGTTGTAGATATAGGTAGAAATAATAAGAAAATAAAATATTTTTTTAGCATAACTAATGATTAATCAGTTTTAGTATAACAAGTTAATCGTAGTTAATATTGTTTGATTGAATAAAAAAGCTGCTAAATAATTATATTTAACAGCTTTGTAATTTATTAAAATCTATATTTTTTACTGCTTAATGTCCATAATATCTCGCAATACATTTCCAAAGATATTAAACCCAAGAACCAATAACATAATAGCTAATCCTGGTAGAATTGCCAAATGTTGTTTCCCTAAAATAATATGATTATAATGTTCTTTGATGATGTTTCCCCAAGACGGAGTAGGAGGTTGTGCGCCAATTCCAAGGAAACTAAGACCGCTTTCTACTAAAATTGCCGAAGCAAAATTGGCAGCAGATATAACGATAATAGGAGCAATGACATTAGGTAATATTTGGTTGAAGATAATTCTTGTGTCCGAAAATCCTAAAGCTTTTGCAGCTTCTACGAATTCTTTTTCTCTGTATGATAGGAATTGTCCGCGAACTACACGTGCAACTTCTACCCACATCGTTAGTCCAACTGCGATAAATATCTGCCAAAATCCTTTTCCAATAGCTAAGGTAATTGCAATAACCAATAGTAATGTTGGGATAGACCACACAACGTTTATCAACCACATTATAATGTTATCTGTTCGTCCCTTGTAATAACCTGCAAGAGCGCCCAAGGAAATTCCTACAACTAATGAAATGAAAACAGCGATAAACCCGATAAGAAAAGAAATTCTTGTCCCGATGATTAATCTAGAATAAAAGTCTCTTCCGTAAGAATCTGTTCCAAGTAAATAGGTTTTTGTATAGATAAAATCTTTCTCTATATCTTGCGTTTTGATGTTATGCTTTGTCCAAGTTGACACATCTATCTTTATTGCTTCACCACTTAGTCCGTTTCCTATATATGGAACATAAGTAATGCTTTGTCCATCTCTTTTGTAAGATGTAATACTTATTTGTTCGGTATCGATCTCTTTCCCGAATATAAAATCAGAAAAGTTCGTTTTTCCTGAATAATTAGGTAAAGGGATTTCGATTGTTTTTTGCTGATAACCTATAGGTGAATATGCAATGGTTAGGTCCTGTCTGTTTGCATTTTCCGTTTTGTCGGACGCAAACACATAAGCAAAAATAGAAATGATTGCAGCTAATACTATTACACTAAAAGAAAGAACACCAAGGGTGTTCTTTCTTAATTTATTGAATATGATTTGAGAAAATGAACCGTTTTCTTGTTCCATTATTTAATGTCTCTTAAAACGTTAACAGCTTCGTTTAAATAAAAGTCTTTTTGCATTCCTTTGAACCAATTGTTACGTTTAGCTTTTAGAACAGTATCTGTTTTAGTAGTTGCTAAATCGTTTTGATTCATTGTAAATTTGAAATTGTTTTTATACTTGTCTAAAGTTTCGAATTTCTTGATTTTATCTTCGCGTGTTTTACGGTACGTTTTGTAATCTTCTAAGTTCAAAGGAATCTCTTTTACGTCTTCCATTGATTTGATGAACTTGAAACTTTCGTTCATTAATGCTAAGTGAGCATTGTTTGCCAAACGAGTTTTACTGTTCGCTTTAATCTTCGCTAAATCGAAAGCAGAAGGCCATTTTGCAATAACCAATGGTTTGATTTGATCCCAGTTCAAGGCTTCTGGACGAGAAGCTTCGCTGATATCTTCGTAAGTAAATTGATTAACTAATGCAATGTCCGATTGAACTCCTTTCAATTGTGTAGAACCTCCGTTTACTCGGTAGAATTTTTGTATTGTTAACTTAATAGCGCCTAACTCATCACTTCCCGACTGACGATCTAAAGGCAAGATTGTTTGTACAGTACCTTTACCAAAGGTTTGCGGTGAACCCACGATAACAGCGCGACCATAGTCTTGCATTGCTGCAGCAAAAATCTCTGACGCAGATGCAGAAAGCTCGTTAACCATTACTACTAAAGGTCCGTCGTATGCGATAGAATTATCTTTGTCTTCGTGAATTTTAAGCATTCCGTCCGAACGTCTCACCTGAACAATTGGTCCTTGATTGATGAACAATCCAGAGATTTTAACCACCTCTTCAAGAGAACCACCTCCATTATTTCTAACATCGAAAACAAGACCTTTGATGTTTTCTTTTTTCAAGATTTCAATTTCTTTCTTGATATCATCCGAAGGATAACGTCCGCCTTCTTTTCCCATCGGCGTATAAAACTCAGGTAAATAGATGATTCCGTATTTATCTCCTTTCTCGTCAGTAATAACAGATGAGCGAGCAAACACTTCTTCTGATTCAATTACTTCACGAATCAAAGAGATTGTTTGTTGAGAACCGTCTTTTTTCTGAATAGTCAAGACAACTTCTGTTCCTTTCTTCCCTTTAATCAAGCGAATAGCATCGCTCAAAATCATTCCAACGATGTTTTTAGCTTCACCATTTTTCCCTTGTGCAACTTTAATGATCTTGTCGCCAACTTCTAATTTATTGCTCTTCCAAGCTGGTCCGCCTACAATTAATTCAGCAATTGTAGCGTAACCTCTTTTGTCTTGTATTTTGGCTCCAATTCCTTCCATTTGTCCAGACATTTCGAACTCGAAATCTTCTTTACTTGTTGGAGAGAAGTATGTTGTGTGTGGATCGTATTGTTCTGTGAACGAGTTCATGTAAATAGAAAAATAGTTCTCGCGTTTTGTTTGTTTTATACGACGGAAATAGTCAGAAATTAAGTCTTTAACTTCTTCACGCGCCATCTTTTCTACTTCTGCAAAAGGCGTATCTTTTGTGATTTTCTTTTTCTCATCTGCCAAAGGATCTTTTATAGGTTTTATAGAAGAAGAGTTGTCTAATGTATCTTTCTTTTGACCTTTTAATTCGTCTTGCATTGAAATGATTTCTAACATCACGTTATATTTCAAATATTTGCGCCACAAATCTTTCGATTCGTTCTTATCTTTCGCGAATTTTGATGTTTTATAATCGATGTTGAAATTCTCTTTTTGATTGAAATCAAAAGGTTTTGACAAGGCATCCATCGAATATTTTTCAGCGTCAGCAATACGTTTGTAGATTGTGTCAACAGTAGAATTGTAGAAACCTAAGTTTTCTGATTTGTAATAATCATCTAAATTGTGATAATCTTTTTTGAATAGATCATAATCAGATTGCAATAAAAAACGTTTGCTTGGATCAATGTATTCTAAATATTTATTGAAAACATTTTCCGAAAATTTATCATCTACAGTAGCAGGTTTGTAATGTAGGTAAGTTAGGGTGTTTCGTGTATTTTTTACGATTAACTTTTCTCTTTCTTCATCTGTGTCTAGCATGGGTTTGCAAAAGCAAAAAGCAAGCAAACTCATTGATAAAAACGATAGTAATACATACGTTTTTTTAATTAACATATTGCGTTGGTATTATATAAATTAATAATTTAAGACTCCTTCAAATATAAAACAAAAAAGAAATTAGAAGGAAGTTTTTTACATTTGTAAAAATGATGAATAAAAGTAAGAATAAAATATGGAAAGACCGCTAATTTTAGTTACAAATGATGATGGAGTAACTGCGCCTGGAATAAGAGCGTTGATAGAGATTGCAAAAGGATTTGGAGAAGTTTATGTTGTTGCGCCAGATAGTCCGCAAAGTGGAATGGGGCATGCGGTGACAATAAATTCGACATTGTTTTGTGATGAAATAGAAGTTGATGAAGATGTAAAAGAGTATGCGTGTTCTGGAACGCCAGTGGATTGTGTGAAATTGGCTGTTTCGCAAATTTTACCTCGTAAACCAGATTTGTGTATTTCGGGAATTAATCACGGATCGAATTCGTCGGTGAATGTGATTTATTCGGGAACAATGTCTGCTGCTGTAGAAGCTGGAATAGAAGGGATTCCTGCGATTGGTTTTTCGTTGTGTGATTTTGCTTATAATGCTGATTTTAAAGCTGGAGAAGAATTTATTAAAACAATTATTGATCAAGTTTTAAAACATAAATTACCAAAAGGTGTAGTGTTGAATGTTAATATTCCGAAGTTGAAAGGACATGAAATAAAAGGAATTAAAGTTTGTCGCCAAGCTGATGCAAAATGGGAAGAAAAATTTGATAAACGTGAAGATCCTCGTGGAAGAACGTATTATTGGATGAGTGGAGAGTTTAAAAATCTTGACAAAGGTGAAGATACAGACGAACGTGCTTTAGAGGAAGGTTATGTTTCTGTTGTGCCAGTTCGTTATGATTTGACAGCCCATCATTTTTTACCAGATTTAAGAAATTGGGATTTGTTTTAAGTTTTACTTAAGCTACATTCAGAATGATAAAGCACAAAAAAGGACTTCAATTGAAGTCCTTTTTTGTGTTATATTGAAATAATTATTTTACTAATTTTTTCTCAGCGTCACGATAGAAATTTTCTTTTTGATCGTTTCCTAAAGTTTTGTAAGCTTGAATTAAGTTACGAATAACTTGACGATTTTCTGGTTGAATTTCGTACATTTTTTCAAGATAAGGAGCTGCTTCTGTAAACAAAGCTTTGCGTTTTACTTCGTTTGCATTATAAATTTCTTTCTCTTTTTTAGATGTTCCTAAATTGTTGTTCATTGTTTCAACAATTTCTTTGTCTGGTTGCAAAATAGCTAAAACTAAATTGTTGTAAGACTCGAAATGTTTAGGATTTAATTCAATCGCTTTTTTGAACAAGTTTTTAGATTCTTCTGCTTTAGAAGCGTCATCTAAATATAAAACACCTAAGTTGTAATAATTTTGCGCATCGTTTGGATTGATTTTAATCGCTTCTTCGATACGTTTTGTCATTTTATCAGCGTTTCCAGAAACTTGGTAAATTCCAGTTGCGATATTGTTGATGTCAGCATCTTTTGGATATTTTGTAGTTGCTTCTTCTACGATTGCATCGTATTTTTTTGCATTGTATAATCCATTAAGAGCTAAAACATACATGTCACGGTTGTAATCTTTTGTTTGATTAGCTGATTTACCAGTGAATCCTTTTGCCGCTAATTCTTTCAAAATCGTTAACGATTTATCATAATCAGCTGCGTTGTAAAAACAGATTGCAGCTTGATATTTATAGATATCTTCTTTTGTACCTAAAGCTTCAACTAAGTTGAAAACATTTAAGAATTTTGTTCCAGCCTCAGTAAATTGTTTTGCGTCCATTGCTTTGTTTGCAGCGTCTAATTCTTTGTTTGCTAAATTAGAAACTTCAGATTGCAACAAGAAACCATATTTTGGTTGCAAAGCAACTTCTTTTGCTTTTGCGTAATTACCACCAGCTGTAGCTTTATCTAAATCGGCTTGAGAATAGTAAAATTCGTCTTTTTTAGAGTCTTTATTTTTGACTTGCCAAACTTTACCGTTTTCGTATTTAGATAATTTTGCTAAATCTTGACTTGCTTTTGTAACGTCACCTTTAGCTAAGTTTTCTTTTGCTGATTTATTATATTTTTCAGCTAAAACTGTAGGTTCTGTCGTTAATTCTTCTGTGTTAGTTTGAGCGAATGATGTTGACATTGCTAAAACTAATCCTAAACTAAATAATAATTTTTTCATTGATTATTCATTATTTGGATCCTCAGCAGGTGTTTCTTCTGCTTGAGTTTCGTTGTTTTCGTTTGTGTTTTCTACAACAATTGGATTTCCTTCTTCATCAAGTTCTACTTCGTCTTCCAATTCTTCTTCAACCTGTACTTTTGCAATTGCTGCAATTTCGTCGTTCTTTTTCAAGTTAATCAATCGAACACCTTGTGTTGCACGACCCATTACACGAATTTCATCTAAACCAGTTCTAATAGCAACTCCAGATTTATTAATGATCATTAAATCATCTTCGTCTGTAACAGCTTCAATCGCGATTAATTTTCCTGTTTTATCAGTAATATTAAGTGTTGTTACACCTTTACCTCCACGATTTGTTTCACGATAATCTTCGATAGAAGAACGTTTTCCGTAACCTTGTTCAGAAACAACTAATACAGTTTCTTTTTCTACATCAGTGACAACAATCATCCCAATAACCTCATTATCTGGTTGATCTCCTAAATTGATACCACGAACTCCAGAAGCAGTACGACCCATTGGACGAACTTTCTCGTCTTCGAAACGAATAGCTTTACCATATTTAGAAGCGATCATAATTTGAGATTTACCATCTGTTAATAAAGCTTCTAATAATGTATCACCTTCGCGAACTGTAATTGCGTTGATACCGTTAACACGTGGACGAGAATAAGCTTCTAAAGATGTTTTCTTGATGATACCATTTTTAGTTACCATAATTACGTAATTATTATTTACGTATTCTTCGTTCATTAAATCGTGTGTAAGGATATATGCTTTTACTTTATCATCTGGCTCGATGTTAATCAAATTCTGAATTGCACGACCTTTAGATGTTTTAGAACCTTCTGGAATTTCGTACACACGCATCCAATAACATTTTCCTTTTTCTGTAAAGAATAACATGTATTGGTGGTTAGATGCCGAAACCATATATTCTAAGAAATCTTCGTCACGTGTTGTAGCGGCTCTATTACCAACTCCTCCACGAGATTGTTTGCGGTATTCAGAAAGTGGTGTACGTTTGATGTAACCCATGTGAGAAATCGTTAAAACAACTTGCTCATCAGGAATTAAATCTTCGATATTTAAGTCTCCACCTGCGTAATCGATATCTGTACGACGTTCGTCACCATATTTTTTACGAATTTCTAATAACTCATCTTTGATAATTTGCATACGTAAATCTTCGTTTGCTAAAATATCTTTCAAATGGTTAATCATTTTCATGATTTCTTCGTACTCTTCACGAATTTTATCAATCTCAAGACCAGTCAATGTACGTAAACGTAAATCTAAGATTGCACGTGCTTGAATTTCTGATAACTCGAAAGCTTCCATTAATCCTGTGCGCGCTTCGTCTGGTGTTGCAGATTCGCGAATGATTTTAATTGCACGATCAAGATCATCTTGTGTTCCGATTACTTTCATGTAACCTTCTAAGATATGAGCTCTTTCTTGCGCTTTTCTCAATTCGTATTCCGTACGACGAACAATCACTTCGTGACGATGTTCTACGAAATGATAAATCATGTCTTTCAAATTCAATTGCTCTGGTCTACCTTTTACCAAGGCAATATTATTTACACTGAAAGATGATTGTAATTGAGTAAATTTATATAGTTTATTTAAAACAACGTTAGGAACCGCATCCATTTTAAGGACATAAACGATACGCATACCTTTACGGTCAGATTCGTCACGAATCTCAGAAATACCATCTAATTTACCATCTTTTACCAACTCAGCAGTTTTTGCAATCATATCTGCCTTGTTAACTTGGTAAGGAATTTCTGTAGCGATAATACAATCGCGACCATGTACTTCTTCGAAATTAGTTTTTGCACGTAAAACAACACGTCCACGTCCAGTTTCGAAAGCTTGTTTTACACCATCATAACCATAGATTGTACCTCCTGTTGGGAAGTCTGGTGCTTTGATGTATTGTGTTAATTCGTCAATTGTAATCTCACGATTGTCGATGTAAGCAATTGTTCCGTCAATAACTTCTGTTAAGTTATGTGGCGCCATATTTGTTGCCATACCAACCGCAATACCAGATGCACCATTTACTAATAAGTTTGGAACACGAGTAGGTAATACAGTAGGTTCTTGGATAGTATCGTCAAAGTTTAGTTGAAAGTCAACGGTCTCTTTATCTAAATCAGCTAATAATTCGTCTGAAATTTTTTGAAGTCTTGCTTCAGTATAACGCATTGCAGCAGGTGGATCACCATCTACAGAACCGTAGTTACCTTGTCCGTCAACCAATAAGTAACGCAAAGACCAAGGTTGCGCCATACGTACCATTGTGTCGTAAACAGAACTGTCGCCGTGTGGGTGAAATTTACCTAAAACTTCCCCTACAATACGTGCCGACTTTTTGTAAGAACGATTAGAAAAAACACCTAATTCATACATTCCGAATAATACTCTACGGTGTACAGGTTTTAAACCATCACGCACATCCGGAAGCGCACGAGATACGATTACCGACATCGAATAATCGATGTAAGCGGATTTCATTTCATCCTCAATGTTAATTGGGATTAGTCTTTCTCCTTCAGTCATATTGTTTTGTTATATAAGGTGGCTAATATACGAATTTTAAGCTAAAAAAAGATTGATAAAAACAAGATATTTGATGTTTTATGAAAGTTTTAAGGAAACTTTTCTAATCCTTCTAAAAATAGCTTTGTTTTATCCTCGTAAATGATATTGTTGATAAGTTTTAATTGTTATTGTTTTAATTTTCTCTTGCTTAACAAAAAAATGTTTTTATATTTGCACTTCGAAAATTACAAAGTGTAGAACGGAACGCGGTTTACTATTAATTCAGCTTTTTTGTAATTTTCTATCAATTTGATTTTTGAATTAATAATAATAACTGTATATTTGCAACCCATTCGAGTAATGGATTAGAAACTTAGTAAAGATGAGTAAGAGAACATTTCAACCAAGTAACAGAAAAAAAAGAAACAAACACGGATTCCGTGAGCGTATGGCTTCTAAAAACGGGCGCAAAGTATTAGCTGCTCGTAGAAAGAAAGGAAGAAAAGCATTAACTGTTAGTGAAGTAAGAGCTAAAAGATAATCGCTACAATTCATAAAAAATAAGCTTGAAGGTCGTTCTTTCAAGCTTTTTTTTTACATTTGTTTTAAAGACTGTAGAAAAGTATGGAAGCTAAAAATGTAATTGAGTTAAGTCAATCATCTATATATCAAAGAAATCATTTAGTATTATCTGACGTTAATTTTACACTTAATGAAGGAGAATTTGTCTACCTTATTGGAAAAACAGGAAGTGGAAAAAGTAGTTTGTTGAAAGTGCTTTATGGTGATTTGCCGCTTCAATCGGGACAAGGTTCTGTGGTTGGAATGGATTTGAAATCATTGAAAACAAGTAAGATTCCTGATCTTAGAAGACATTTAGGAATTGTTTTCCAAGATTTCCAATTGTTAACAGATCGTACAGTTGAGCAAAATTTGACGTTCGTTTTGAAAGCAACAGGTTGGAAAGATAAGGCTACAATCGATAAACGTATTGATGAGGTTTTAGATTCGGTAGGGATGTTGTCAAAAAAGAAAATGATGCCTTTCCGTCTTTCTGGAGGAGAACAACAGCGTGTTTCTATAGCTCGTGCTTTATTAAATCATCCTGAATTAATTTTAGCAGATGAGCCTACAGGAAACCTAGATCCAGAAACGTCAAATGATATTATGGATTTATTGTTGTCGGTATCGAAAGAAAATAATTGTGCAGTTTTGATGGCTACACACGATTATGAAATTATTCGTCGCTATCCTGCGCGTAAAGTGCGTTGTGAAGACGGAAGATTATTTGAAGTTGCGGAAGCGATATCAGAATAAGATAAATTACACAATATAATTTTAAAGAAAGAGTTTACTTAGTTGTAGACTCTTTTTTTTGTTAAATAATTAACTAACTAATGTATCAAGGTAATAAACTTCATTTTATAAGTATGGATGTTCCATTTCCTCCCAATTATGGAGGTGTTATAGATGTTTTTTATAAATTGAAAGCATTTCATCAACTTGGGATTGAAATTCATTTACATTTGTTTGGGTTTAACGAAACAGAAAGAGATGTTTTAAGGAAATATGCTAAAGAAGTTTATTTTTATCCAATACATCAGATGCCTTATTATATTTTTCAGAAATATCCTATTTCAGTAAAATCGAGGGATAGCAAATTATTGTATGAACGAATTAAATCGTTGAAAGCACCTATATTTTTTGAAAGTCTAAAAACAACATTTATTTTGAATAAATATAACCTTGAAGGTTATTCTAAATATTTGCGATTACATAATATTGAACAAAATTATTTTTCTGGATTAGCTGAAAGCGAGAAGAATCTGGTAAAAAAAGCATTGTTTTATATTGAGGCAAAAAAATATATTCAATACGAAAATATCATCCATCAGTTTGATGAAGTTTTTACACTCTCTAAATTTGAACAAAATTATATTCAAGAAAAATATAATAAAGGAAAATTTGTGCCTGTTTTTCATGGAAATGAAACTTTTCAATCACTAAGTGAAAAAGGAGAATTTGCTTTATATCATGGTGATTTGAGAGCTTCGGACAATTGTAAAGTAGTCGATTTTTTGATAGAAGTGTTTAAAGGAATTGATTATCCTTTCGTTATTGCTTCAGGTTCTAGAGAGAATTGGGTAAAAGAAAAAATTAAAAATTATCCTCGTATACAATTTGTTAAATTGAAAGATTTTGATCATTTGAAAAATCTTTTCGAAAAAGCACATCTCAATATAGCGTGGTCTTTTCAGGAATCTGGAACAAAACTAAAAGTGATAAATGCATTATTCAATAGTCGTTTTTCGATAATAAATGAAAATGTGATAGATGACGAGAAAATTAGTGGACTTTGTGTTCAAGTTTCGAATAAATCAGAGCTGATAAAAGCTATTAATCATTTAAAAGATCAATCATTTTTAGCATCAAAAGAATATATTGAAACACTTGAATATGATTTGAATGATAAATTGAATGCCGAAATTATTTTGAAACAAATTTTTAATTAACTTTATGATTATGAACAGAAATCAATTCGCAGATATAATTTTACAACGATTAATTGATCAAAAGGAAGAAATAAGTCAACAATATAATAGTAGCAAAGATAAGATCGGTTATTTTTGGGTTGATGATCTATTGCCAGAAGAATTAGTTTTGGAGATAAATCAAGTTTTTCCACAAGAAAAAGAAATGGTGTTGAAAAAAAGTTTGAAAGAAGATAAATATATTGCTGTTCAAATGGATCAATATCATCCTATTTTAGAAGAAATTATTTACGCTTTTCAAGATGAAAGAATCGTAAATTTGATTGCTGAGATTTGCGAAATAAAACAACCTATTCCAGATTCATCTTTGTATGCTGGAGGTTTGTCTATGATGGGAAATCGTCAATTTTTGCAGCCTCATTTGGATAATTCTCACGATGCGAAAAGAGAATTGTGGCGTGTGTTGAATTTATTGTATTATGTAACGCCAGACTGGAAAGAAGAATATGGTGGTAATTTAGAAATTTGGCCAAATGGATTGAAAAATGATCAAATTACGATTTTTAGTAAATTCAATCGATTAGCGGTAATGGCAACGCATAATGATTCTTTGCATTCGGTTTCTCCAATAAAGTTTGAAGGTTTTAGAAAATGTGTTTCAAATTATTATTTTTCTAAAGAACCTTTAAGGGAAACAGATTCTTTTCATGTGACTTCGTTTAGAGGTCGCCCAGAGCAAAAGGTTTTGGATCAAGTTTTGCAAGTTGATAATGCACTAAGAATGGGCGTTAGAAAAGTATTTAAAAAAGGAGTAGTGGAAAATCCACATATTTATAAAAAAGAAGAAAAGTAGATTAAAATTTAATCTACTTTTTTATTTTTTCAAAAATCTCCTTCAATTTTAATTCTTCATTTTCCCAACAAAGTTCATTTGCAGCATTTGCAAGGTTTTCTTGGTAACTTCTTTTTCCTTCGTTTAAGATTTCTTGTAGTTTTTCAGCCAAATGTTTTGGATAGTGGTTGTCAATCACTTTTCCAACTTTATACTCTTCGACTATTTTTTTTATTTCTGGTAAATTTGTTGCTAAAATTGGTACTCTAGCTTGAATAAAGTCAAATAATTTATTCGGTAGAGCGTAGCGATAGCTTAATCCTAAATCTTCTTCCATACTCATTCCTACATCAGCTAAAGGTGTTATAGTTTTTAAAGTTTTTGGGGGAATATTTCCTAAAAAATGAATGCGATTAGTTAAGTCTAAATCTTTTACCAATTGTTCGTATTTAGTTTTTTTAGGCCCTTCGCCAGCAATCCAAAATTGACAATTATCAATGTGTTTGAACGCTTCAATCATTCTGTCAATTCCTCGACTCATGTTAATTGCGCCTTGATACAATAATATTTTATCGTTTGTTGGATTTTCGGGTAAGCGAAAGAAAATTAAATCTTGTTTATCGTTAAGTTTTGTTCGGTTGGGAACATTTCTAATCACAGCCGGATTAGCACCATATTCCTTGCGAAACCAATTGGCATATCCATCACTTACGGTATAAAAATACTTGATTTTTGGAACAAGAGAACGTTCTAAAGTTTTCCAAACTTTTTTTGTTTTAGGACGATTGTGTAATGATGGCAATTCTGAATAAATTTCGTGACTATCAAAAACTAAAGGAATTTTTTTGATTTTACTTACCAAATAAAAAGGAAGTAAGCTATCTAAATCATTCGCTAGTAAAATAGTTTGTTTATCCGCTTTTTTAAGTAAAGTGAAAAATAATTTGTAATTGAATTCAGCATACTTTTTCATTGTTGATTGATTCTTTTGTTCCATCAAAAATGTCTTGTACGGTTTATTCAATTTCGGTCTACCGTTTATAGTCGCGCCAATCAATTCTACATCGTATCCAAATTTTAACAAAGAATGGCAAACTTTATCTAATCTTTGATCCGTTTCAATATTATTTAGTACAGCAGATAGGATTTTCAATTTTATGGTTTTTGAAGATTATTTTCCAGGTTTGAAGATGATATAATACGCCTGAACTAAAAATAAAATCGCATTTGGAATAAGGACTGGCCAAGCCTCGATCATAGCAGCATAAATTACAAAACATACACAACCAATTGCATTGATAATGCGGATAATTGTAATCTTCGAAAAAAAGAATGCTAGTACAATAAAGACTGAAGCAAGATAGCCAAAAATATCAGCTATACCAATGTTAGATAAAAAATCCATAAAACGATAAATAAGAATGATAAAGTATAGGCAAAATTATGAAAAATAAGTCGATAACTTTGTGTAAATTTGCACAATGATAGAAACTTTATCAAAGATAAAACACAAAGATTCGCCAAACTTCTTTTTACTTGCTGGTCCATGTGCCATCGAAAGTGAAGATATGGCTTTGAGAATTGCTGAAAAAGTAGTAACAATTACTGATAAATTAGAGATTCCTTATGTTTTTAAAGGATCTTTCAAAAAAGCAAATCGTTCTCGTATTGATAGTTTTACAGGGATTGGAGATGAAAAAGCATTGAAAATTATTCAAAAAGTTGGAGAAACTTTTGATGTTCCAACAACTACAGATATTCACGAACCTTTTCATGCAGAAATGGCGGCGGCTTATGTAGATGTGCTACAAATTCCTGCTTTCTTGGTTCGTCAAACCGATTTAGTGGTTGCAGCTGCACAAACTGGAAAACATGTTACGTTGAAAAAAGGTCAATTTCTTTCGCCAGAAGCAATGAAATTTCCTGTAGAAAAAGTAACAGATTCTGGTAATAATAATGTAGCAATTATCGAGCGTGGAACAATGTTAGGTTACGGAGATTTAGTGGTAGATTATCGTGGAATTCCTGTGATGCAAAATTATGCACCAGTTATTTTAGATATCACACATTCTTTACAACAACCAAATCAGGCTTCAGGTGTAACAGGAGGAAAGCCAGAATTAATCGAAACGATTGCTAAAGCTGGAATTGCTGTTGGTGCTGATGGTATTTTTATCGAAACGCATCCAGATCCTAAAAATGCAAAAAGTGACGGTGCAAACATGTTACAATTAGATTTGTTAGAAGACTTATTAACTAAATTAGTTAGAGTTCGTCAGGCAATTCTATAAAAATAATTTTTAAAGAAAATTTATTAAATAATACTTAGTCAAGTTGATTAAGTATTTTTAATTTTTTTAGATAATGGATAATTTAATTCAGAAATATAATATTCCAGGACCTCGTTACACAAGTTATCCAACTGTTCCGTTTTGGGACAATGATGATTTTACTAAACAAGGTTGGATTGAAACTTTTCAACGATCTTTCGATGAAAGTAATGTAGAAGAAGGAATATCAATTTATATTCATTTACCTTATTGCGAGTCGTTGTGTACGTTTTGTGCATGTAACAAACGTATTACGAAACAACATTCGGTAGAAGTTCCGTATATTGATACAGTTTTGAAAGAATGGAGATTATATGTGGATTTATTTTCATCTCGACCAAAAATTAAAGAAATTCATTTAGGAGGAGGAACACCAACGTTTTTTTCTCCAGAAAATTTGAAGAAATTAATTGATGGTATTTTTGAATATGCGGATGTAGCTGAAGGACACGAATTTAGTTTAGAAGGTCATCCAAATAACACAACAAGAGAACATTTACAGGCTTTATACGATTTAGGTTTTAGACGTATTTCGTATGGTGTACAAGATTATGATCTGAAAGTTCAGGAAGCGATCAATCGTGTTCAACCTTTCGAGAATGTGAAAAGAGCAACCGAAGAAGCGCGCGAAATTGGTTTTACATCGATTTCTCACGATTTGATTTTTGGTCTTCCACATCAAACAATGGAAGGAATGATGGAAACTATTAATTTGACAAAAGAATTAAATCCAGATCGTATTTCGTTTTACAGTTATGCGCATGTGCCGTGGATAAAAGGTGTTGGACAACGTGGTTTTCAGGACGATGATTTGCCTTCACCAGAATTGAAACGTGCATTATATGAAGAAGGAAAGAAAATGTTCGAGGAAATGAACTATTTCGAAGTTGGAATGGATCATTTTGCCTTAGAACAAGACTCGATGTATCAATCGATGAAAAACCATACATTACATCGTAATTTTATGGGATATTCTTCTTCGAAAACACAATTAATGGTTGGTTTAGGAGTTTCTTCTATCAGTGATTCTTGGTATAGTTTTGCACAAAACGAGAAGACAGTAGAAGAGTACGAAAAATCAATCAATAACGGAGAATTATCCGTTTTCAAAGGACATATATTATCAGAAGAAGATTTGATTATGCGTCGTCATATTCTAAATTTAATGTGTAATTTAGAAACTTCTTGGGCTGATGATAACATGAAATTTGATGATGTAGATCGTATCAAAACTATGTTACAAGATATGGTTGACGATAATTTGATTGAATTTGTAGAAAATGGTTTGATCGTAAAAGAAGAAGGACGTCCATACGTTCGAAATGTGTGTATGACATTCGATAAGAGAATGATAGATAACGAGCCAGAAACACGCATTTTCTCAATGACAATCTAATAAAATAGATAAATGTTTTAAACTTTATCAAAAAAAGTATATATTTGAATATCTCAAACAATGAAAGAAATAGAAATTCACGGTAAAAAATTTATTCCGTACATCGCTTTTGAAGAAATAGAACACGCCATCAAAAATATGGCAAACGAAGTTTACGAAGAATACAAAGACGAAAGACCGATTTTTGTTGGTGTATTAAACGGAGTTGTAATGTTCTTCAGCGATTTCTTAAAACAATATCAAGGAGAATGTGAGATTTCGTTCTTGAAATTAAAATCTTACGAAGGAACAGAATCAACAGGGAAAATTACTATTGAGATGGATATTCCGATGAATGTTGAAGGACGTCACGTAATTATTTTAGAAGATATTGTAGATACAGGTAATACGTTAGTAGAGTTGCACCGAATCTTGAAAGAGAAAAAGGTAAAATCATTAAAAGTAGCAACTTTATTATTTAAGCCAGACGCTTACAAAAAAGATTTAAAAGTAGATTTAGTAGGAATTTCTATTCCTGATAAATTTGTAGTAGGTTATGGATTAGATTTTGACGGATTAGGAAGAAATTTACCAGATATTTATCAAATAAAACATTAAAACAAAATGCTAAACATTGTATTGTTCGGACCTCCTGGCAGTGGTAAAGGAACACAAGCTAAATTTTTAGAAGAAAAGTACCAAACTCCTCAAATTTCTACTGGAGACTTATTTCGTTTCAACCTTAAAAATGAAACAGAATTAGGCGCTCTTGTGAAATCTTACATGGACAAGGGACAATTAGTTCCAGATGAGGTAACAACAAATATGTTGGTTGATCATTTAGATAACAATCCAAATGCGCAAGGATACATTTTTGATGGATATCCACGTACAACATCTCAAGCAGAAGCTTTAGATAAAATCTTAGCAGATAAATACGAAAGCGAAGTTTCGATTACATTAGCATTAGTTGTGGATGACGAAATTTTGGTTCAACGTTTATTAGAACGCGGAAAAACTTCTGGTCGTGCTGATGATGTGGACGAAAAAATTATCCGCGATCGTATTACAGAATATTACGAGAAAACTGCAATTGTAGCAGAACACTACAAAGCGCAAGGAAAATGGGTTGAGATTGATGGAGTAGGTTCTATTGAAGATATTACCGAAAAATTGAACGCAGCAATTAAAGAAGTTTTATAAAACGACTTTTACATTATAAAATAAAAAGGATTCTCATTTTGAGAATCCTTTTTTATTATTGTCAAGCTGAATTTTTTTCAGTTTATCATTTTTCAAGAATTTTTTTAGATTTTCAGGAATTTTCTCCCAAATATGATTAGGAATACCAAATTCTAATTTTTCAAATAGTTTCTCTTTATTGTTCCAAATTATTACATTATCCCAGTACGTTATAAAAAAAGTAGATTTATCTAAATATTCAGAACTATTTATATAATCCATCCAACCTTCTGCAATTAAATTGTTAGAATTATCATATACATAAATTTCTGAGTAATTTTCTAAAGAGCTATTAAGATGGTTACTTAGATGACCTTCAATACAACTATTTGACCAATCAAATTTTAAATTATCAGATTTTACATCATAGTATTTTAAGTCAACAATTAATTGTTCTTCGACTAATTTTCTCAATTCAACACTCATAGGAGATGATAATCCTAAATCTATATAATTTGGAGTCATAAGTTTTCTATTTTCCTTCAACCAAGCCTTTACAAATGTTTTTTACAACAGCAGGACCTTCATAAATAAAACCTGTATAAACTTGTAACAAACTTGCACCAGCTTCCAGTTTTTCTTTAGCATCTTCGGCTGTATGAATTCCGCCAACTCCAATGATAGGAAATGCTTTGTTCGATTTTTCAGAAAGATAACGAATCACTTCTGTTGAACGATTTTTAAGTGGTTTTCCCGAAACTCCACCAGTTTCTTTTACAATTTCTGGATCAGATTTTAATCCTTCTCTTGAAATGGTTGTATTTGTAGCAATCACTCCAGCAATTTTAGATTCTAATACAATATCTATAATATCGTCCAATTGAGAATCTGTTAAATCTGGTGCGATTTTAAGTAAAATTGGTTTCGGTTTTTCGTTTTGATTATTGTATTGTTGCAAATAATTAAGAATGTACAATAAAGGTTCTTTTTCTTGTAAATCGCGTAATCCAGGTGTGTTTGGAGAACTTACATTGACTACAAAATAATCAACATAATCAAACAATGCATTGAAACATTTGATGTAATCGTCAACAGCATCTTCATTTGGTGTCAATTTGTTTTTACCAATATTTCCGCCAATGATATAGTTTTCACGATTTTTTAATTCTCTAATTTTCGAAACAACAAAATCAACACCTTTGTTATTAAATCCCATTCGGTTAATAATCGCCTCATCTTCCATCAAACGAAACATACGTGGTGCATCATTTCCCGGTTGAGGTTTTGGTGTAACGGTTCCAATTTCGATAAAGCCAAATCCGAAGTGGTTCAATTCTTCAATATATTCAGCATTTTTATCAAAACCTGCAGCCAAACCAATTGGATTTTTGAATTTAATTCCAAAAACTTCTCGTTCTAAACTTGGTTGATTGTATTGATAAAATTTATCTAATAATTTTCCAACTCCAGGAAATGCAGCATAATTTTTTAGATTTCGTGTAACGAAATGATGTGCTTCTTCGGGTTGTAATTGAAATAAAATGTTTTTGAATTGTTTGTACATGCTGCAAAATTAATCAATCCTATTCATTATAAAAATATGTTTTGATTACTTATTTTTCGTGATTGATTGTATTGTGCTAATTGGAGAAATTTCAACAGTTTTTTGACCTTTCACAACATAAAAATAATAAAGACTATTCGTATTGACTAAATAAATTTCTTTTTTCTCACCAGAATTGAAAGTTAAGGTCTGTCCATATTTTTCGAATTTTAAATCTCCATTTTTTATTCGTTTTGATAAAAAATTACCACCACCAACTCCAAATCCTAAAAAGAAACAAATCAGCATAACAAAAAAGAATCCAATTAAATTTTGATTAATTTTCTTAGTGAATTCTTCATTCGTGAGGTTATCAGTTTCTTTAATCTTGTAATATTTCTTAATGAATTTTTTCTCTGGATGTTTCAATGAATACTGTTTAAAACTATAAAGTAGAAAAATAAGAAGAATAAAAAAGATTAGTAAGAAAGGATGTGCGGTGATTTCGGCTATTGGACTAATTAAGATATCCATAATGCTCGAAAATTTCAGAATATTAATATCCAATTGATAATAAAAAATAGATTCTTTAATAATTCCCATGAAGACTAAATAAATATAACCAAAAGGAAGTAATCGTTGTAAATGTTCGTTATTCATACTATTGAATCTATTTTTGGCGCGATTTTATTTCTTTGTTAATCATAGAAAGCCTTATGACCAAAGGCATCAAAGTAGTTGAAGTTCTGCAAGCAACGGCAATTAATGCATAATTTTTTGATTTTATTGCTGAATATACCAAGAAGATAGAAATCAAAAACATCAAACATCCAAAAGTAATTACCATTGTTTTGGTTTGTTTTTGCTTTTTCAGAAGTTAGTCATCAGTATATTCGGACAAATTTTTTTAGTATTCATGATAGTGTGTTAATTAATTGAATAAATATAAATAAAAATCTGAGTCATTATAAATTATTCATTCAAAATAGATAATACAAGATTTTAATAAACAAATTAGAAATTGTACTTTTGCAGACTAATTAAAAGAGAAAAATTATGCAATCAAATTTTGTTGACTACGTAAAAATAAATTGTAGAGCCGGACATGGAGGTGCGGGTTCAGCAAGTTTGCATCGCGAAAAATATATTGACAAAGGTGGACCAGATGGTGGAGATGGTGGACGTGGAGGAAATATCACGCTTCTTGGAAACTCAAATCTTTGGACCTTGTTAGAATTTCGATTCAAAAGACATTTCCGTGCGCAAAACGGTGGACGTGGAGGTAAATCTCGTTCTACTGGTGCTGACGGTGAAGATATTATTTTGGAAGTTCCGATCGGAACAATTGCCAAAGATGACGAAGGAAATATTATTGGCGAAGTAACAGAAAATGGGCAAGAATTAATTATTGCGCAAGGAGGAAAAGGGGGGCTAGGAAACTGGCATTTCCGTTCTGCAACGCGTCAAACGCCTCGTTATGCACAGCCAGGTTTGGATGGTGACGAGCGTCAAGTTACATTGGAGTTGAAAATTTTGGCAGATGTTGGTTTAGTTGGTTTTCCAAATGCAGGAAAATCTACTTTATTATCAGCTGTTTCGGCTGCTAAACCAAAAATTGCAGATTACGCATTTACAACGTTAACACCTAACTTGGGAATTGTAGAATACCGTAATCATCAGTCATTTATTATGGCAGATATTCCTGGAATTATCGAAGGTGCGGCAGAAGGAAAAGGTCTTGGACATCGTTTCTTGCGTCATATTGAGCGTAATTCTAACTTATTATTTTTAATTCCTGCCGATACAGAAGATTATAAAAAAGAATATGAAATTCTGTTGAATGAATTGAAAAAATTCAATCCTGAATTGTTAGATAAAGAACGAATTTTAGCTATTTCTAAGTCAGATATGTTAGATGATGAATTGGAAGCTGAGATTAAAGCACAATTACCAACTGATATTGATACGATATTTATTTCGTCTGTTTCTGGAAAAGGAATCACAGAATTGAAAGATTTATTGTGGAAAAAACTACACGAATAACTAATTATTAAAGATAAAGACAAATGTTTGGAAATTTTGGAGACATCATGGGAATGATGGGAAAAATCAATTCATTTAAAGATAAATTTTCTGATTTGAAAAATGAATTAGATGGAGAAATATTTACAACGACTTCTAACGATGGAAAAGTAAAAATTACAATGTCTAAATTGGCAACAGTAAAAGATATTGAACTTGCTGAAGGAATGGAAAAAGAAGAAATTGAAGATTTGTTAGTGATGACGTTAAACAAAGCGTTGGAACAAGTAAAAACAGAAGCAATTGACAGAGCGAAAAAAACAGCTCAAGAAAATTTACCAAACATTCCTGGAATGCCTTTCTAAGAAGAATTTGAAAAAATAAAAACCCCTGAAAAATAATTTTCAGGGGTTTTTGTTTGATAATTTGGTTCAATATTTTTATCATCTTTCTCATCCAAAGATTCAAGATATTCTGCTTTCAAACGTTCTTGTTCTTGGTAAATATCCCATAAACGCTCGGCTTGTGGATCATAATAATTTTCTTGATCCCATTTCGGAACTTCTTTTTGTGGACCAATATTTCTAAACAAATAAGCAAAAAATGCACCCGAAATAAATCCACTTAAATGTCCTTCCCAAGAAATAGAATTACTACTTGTATCTGTTTTTAATTGTGGTAAAATTTCTTGAGGAACCATTCCCCAAATCATTCCGCCGTATAATAAAATAATGATTAATGAAATCGCCATTAAACCGCGTTCTTTTCTAATAATTCCACTGAAAAATATGAACGAAGCCAATAAATAAACGATAGAACTTGCTCCGATATGGCAACTTACATTATCATCTAAAAAAGGAGGATTTCCAATCATCCAAAGAATAATTCCTGATAAAATCCAACCAAAAAAAATAACATAATAAGCTAATCTATCGTACATCAATAGTGCGATAAAGCTAAGAAATGCTAACGGAAAGGTATTACTGATAATGTGTTTCCAACCCGAATGAAATAAAGGTGAGAGCAGAATTCCTTTCAATCCTACGAAAGTTCTCGGAATAACGCCGTAACAACCGTTTAAATTGTATCCGTTTTGTTGGAACAAAAAGATAATCCACATTGGTATAAGCAGTAGCAGAGGAATTATAATAGTTTTCTTCGGAAAAGGATAACTCATAAAATTGGTTTTGAAAACATCATTCAATCTTTATTCCTTTCCAGAAAATCTGCCAATTTTGGTCAAATTAAGTTTAATAGCGTTTTATTAATTCTCTCGCAAGCAATTTCCAATCTGTCCATTTCACGCCTAATTGATGATTTTGAACAGCAATTTTATGTTGGTAATTCAAATGCTTAATCACTTCCTTATAAGCTTTTATCAAATTAAAATTCGGATCATAAATATGAGTTGCTTCAGAATTTGCACCATTAATTTCAAGTATGACAAAATTTCCGTTCTGAAAATCTTCTAAACTTTTTGCTTTCAAATCGATACGACCATAATAAAAACCATCAATTTTTTGTGCGATTTGATCTATAGTTTCTTCTAATTTAGACGTTTTTAGAGAAGATCCATCTAAAAAAGTTGTTCCTCGACTATGATTTCCTATTGGTTCAACCAATAATTTTTCATCTTTTTGAAGAACTGAATTTAGTTCGTTTTGTAAACGTTTAAACAAATAATCTTTTCGGTAAAAAGCTCTTAAATTTTGTTCGATTAATTCTTTCAAAGTTGATTTTCCATCACCCGTAAACGTCAAAAAATCTTTTGCTGTTATCGACAGTATTTTACCATTTTTTTCTTTTGGTAATCTAACATAGAAAACACCAAACTCAAAGTTTGATTGAATATATTCTTGTAAAATTAAATCTCGATTATTTTGCTCTAAATAATTTTTCCAATCAATTTCATTTCTGATTAATTCTACACCAATTCCACGTTCACCAAGATTTGGTTTTGCAATAAAGGGAAAATTAAACGGAATTTCTTGTGTTGTAAATTCATCAAAAAAAATGGTTTTTGGCTTATAATTTTTATCAATTTGATGGAGTAAATCAATTTTAGAATAATCAATAAATCCGCCCCATTTCATTGTAGGATTTGCCGAGCAAAAGTAAGCTGGAGCGCCTGTTTGAAAGATTTTATAAATGTACCAAGGTGTCAATGGCGCATAAAATAACCAGAATGGCCAAAATTCGTATCGTGTCCATTTTGTTATTTTCGGATTCATTTTTCTTGATTTTGAAAAGCAATTGTAGAAGATGCAATTCCAAAATTTTGTGGAATTTTAATCGTTGAAAAATGAGTTTCGATCGCAATTTTAATCAACGCAAAATGATGAATGCTATGATCAAAACAATACATTAATTCGCGATAATTTGTGGTATTAATTGTGAAATTCTCTCCGTAATAATTCTGTTTTAGCTGAATTGTTTTTTCTAAATCTAAACGTTCTATTTGTGATTTTAGATGATTCAGCGTATTCAAACTTTCAACAACCGAATTTTCTAAAGCACGATTTCGCTCTCTATCATCATAACAAATACAATTGTTTTTTTGCGCTTGTAAAAAGCACGAATAAAACTCGATAATATGACGAAAATGTTGACCAACAGAAGCACCAGAAATGATTTCTAATTCCTTTTGAAAAGACAGATCGTCAAATTGCAAAAGAATCGATTTCATTTCATCAAAGGAATGCGCTATAGTTTTCTGAATACTCATAATTCTTTGCAAAGATAAATTTTTACATTTGAACTAAATTGAAAAATGAGATGTGTATAATCAGTTTTTACAGAAATGAGGATGAATTTGTGTTGACGCACAACCGAGATGAGGAAATAAATCGTTCTTCTTCTAAAGAGATTGTGGAGCAAAAGCGTTTTGATAAAACTTATTTTTCGCCTGTAGATGAGCGCGCAAATGGAACTTGGATTTTTTATTCGGAACAATATGTTGCGTGTATTTTGAATGGAGGAATCGAAAAACCAATGCATTTCAAAGAAAAATACAGAGAAAGTAGAGGAATTATTTTATTAGATTTATTGAAATATAATTCTGTAAATGAGTTTATTAATTCGGAAAATTTGTCAGGAATCGCACCTTTTACAATTTTTGTTTTTGAAAGACTAACTAAAAATGCTTACCTTTTGTTTTGGAATGAAAATAAACTGAGCGTAAAAGATATTTCGCAAGAAAAAATTGTGACATGGTGTTCGTCGACATTGTACAGTCCTGAAAGAAGAAATGAAATTGATGAAATTTTTCACCAAAATAATGAGTTGAATTCCGAAGAAATTTTAGAACTTCACGATGATTTGAAAATGAAAAAAGGTGATTTGTACGATTTTTTAGCAACGACATCTATCTCTCAAATTATTATGAATTCTTTAAGAATTGATATGAAATATTGTCAGCTATTTTGAAATTAATAGACAATAATTCGTTATTTTAAGGAATCATCAAATCATTTCGGACATAGGCATAATTTATGCTATAGTCTATCAGAATAATTATATTTGTTAAAGACAGCTTAAATAATAAAATGAACGATAATTTCTCACAACAAGTAAAAGACGTTATTTCTTATAGTAAGGAAGAAGCGTTGAGATTAGGCCACGACCAAATAGGAACGGAACACCTTCTGTTGGGGATTATTCGCGACGGTGAAGGGAAAGCCATTTCTGTCTTAGAAGCATTGAATGTCGATTTAGACGAAATGCGTCAAAAAATAGAAAACCTAAACCCAGCAAAAGAAACTCCAGGTAATAGTATAAAAAATTTGAGTTTGACAAAACAAGCTGAAAGAGCGTTGAAAACAACATTCTTAGAAGCAAAATTGTTTAAAAGTCCGACTGTAAATACAATTCACTTATTATTGTGTATTCTTCGTAATGAAAACGATCCGATTACAAAATTGATGAATAAGTTGGATATTGATTACAATACAGTAAAGGAGGAATTCAAATTTCAATTTCAAGATGAGGAAATTCAATCTCCTCGTGCAGAAAATCCATCTTTTGATGGAGGTGATTCTGATAACGATTTTGAGCGTGCATCTACAAGTAAACCTACTTCGAAAAGTAAAACTCCAGTTTTAGATAATTTTGGACGTGATTTAACTGCGATTGCGCAAGAAGGAAAATTGGATCCTGTAGTTGGACGTGAAAAAGAAATAGAGCGTGTTTCTCAAATTCTTTCTCGTCGTAAAAAGAACAATCCATTGTTAATTGGAGAGCCAGGTGTTGGTAAATCTGCAATTGCAGAAGGTTTAGCTTTAAGAATTGTACAACGTAAAGTTTCGCGCGTATTGTTCAACAAACGTGTGGTAACATTAGATTTAGCATCATTAGTTGCTGGAACTAAATATCGTGGACAATTTGAAGAGCGTATGAAAGCAATCATGAATGAATTAGAGAAAAATGATGATATTATTCTTTTCATTGATGAGTTACATACAATTGTTGGAGCAGGAGGAGCTACGGGTTCTTTAGACGCTTCTAACATGTTCAAACCTGCTTTGGCGCGTGGTGAATTACAATGTATTGGAGCAACAACGTTGGACGAATATCGTCAATATATTGAAAAAGATGGTGCATTAGTTCGTCGTTTTCAAAATGTGATGGTTGAACCAACAACTCCAGAAGAAACATTACAGATTTTACATAATATCAAAGATAAGTATGAAGCGCATCATAATGTAAATTATACAGATGAAGCGTTGCAAGCTTGTGTAAATTTGACAACACGTTATATTACAGATCGTTTCTTGCCAGATAAAGCGATTGATGCTTTAGATGAAGCGGGTTCTCGCGTGCATATCAAGAATATAAAAGTTCCTCAAGAAATTTTAGATCTTGAAGCAAAATTAGAAGAAGTTCGCGAAGAGAAAACGAAAGTTGTAAAATCTCAAAAATACGAAGAAGCTGCTCGTTTACGTGATTCAGAGAAACAAATAGAAAGTGATTTGAAACGTGAGCAAGCAAAATGGGTACAAGAATCGAAAGAGAATCGTGAAACAGTTACAGAAGAAAATGTAGCGGAAGTTGTTTCGTTGATGTCTGGCGTTCCTGTACATCGTGTAGCTGAAAAAGAATTGAAAAAATTGGCTCAGATGAATGAGTTAATGAAAGGAAAAGTAATTGGTCAAGATGAAGCGGTAACGAAAGTTGTGAAAGCAATTCAACGTAATCGTGCAGGTTTGAAAGATCCAAATAAACCAATTGGTTCATTCATTTTCTTAGGAACTACGGGTGTTGGTAAAACACAATTAGCGAAAGTTTTGGCGAAAGAAATCTTTGATTCTAACGATGCATTAATTCGTATCGATATGTCAGAATACATGGAGAAATTTGCCGTTTCTCGCTTAGTTGGAGCACCTCCGGGCTACGTTGGTTACGAAGAAGGTGGACAATTGACTGAAGCAGTTCGTCGTAAACCATATGCGGTAATTTTGTTAGATGAGATTGAGAAAGCGCATCCAGATGTATTCAATATCTTGTTACAAATTTTGGATGATGGTCATGTAACAGATAGTTTAGGTCGTAAAGTTGATTTCCGTAATACGATTATCATTTTAACGTCTAACATTGGTACAAGACAATTGAAAGAGTTTGGAGATGGTGTTGGATTTGGAACTTCATCTAAGAAAGATTCTGCTGATGAACGCGCAAAATCAACAATTGAAACAGCTTTAAAACGTGCTTTCGCGCCAGAATTTTTGAATCGTATTGATGATATTATTTTCTTTAATTCATTGACAAAAGAAGACATCATGAAAATCATCGATATTGAATTAGCAAGTTTAATCGAGCGTTTAATAGCTTTGAATTATCATATTGAATTAACAGAGGAAGCGAAGAATTTTATCGCAGACAAAGGATTTGATAAAGATTATGGAGCTCGTCCGTTGAAACGTGCTATTCAGAAATACATCGAAGATCCAATGGCAGAAGAAATTATCAATGCTGTAATTAGTGAAGGAGATGAATTAACTCTTGATTTAAATGAAGCAAAAGATGGCGTTAAAATTTCTGTAAAAGGAAAAACGAAAGAAGAAAAATCAGAATAATTTCTAAGTTTCTATAATAGAAAGGCTTGAACATTTTTGTTTAAGCCTTTTTTATTTCGGTAACTTTTGCCGTACATTTGCGCTCAGCAAGCCACTTTGTCGCTTCATGTATGTGAAGAGGAAAGTCCGGGCTCCAAAGAGTAAGCATAGCGGGTAACGCCCGTCCGTCGAGAGGCGAGGACAAGTGCAACAGAAAGTATGTACAGTTCGGCTGTAGTGAAACCAGGTAAACTCTATGCGGAGCAATGCCATGTATACCAGCAGTTAAGAGCTACTCGTTCGTTGCTGGGGGGTAGGCAGATTGATATTTTAGGTAACTAAAATACTAGATAAATGACAAAGCATCTTGATTTATTAAGGTGACAGAACCCGGCTTATCGGCTTGCTTTTTTCTATTTTTTGAAGTAAAGACTAAATAATTCTGATGTATTAGAACAATCGTTTTTCTTCAAAATATTTCTACGATGTGTATCAATAGTATGTTTACTTAAGCCAATTGCATCAGCAATATCTTGACTTGTGTAGCCTTTGATCAGAAACTCGATAATCTCCGTTTCTTTTTTTGTAAGTTGTAAAGATGAATTTGTTTTTGAATTAAGAAGATTATTCAATCCATCTTTGATGTTGTAAATATGCATAATAGGCTTTCCTCCAACCTTTATTTGTGTGATGTCAGTCGCTAAACAAAAAACTCGATTTGGTAAAAAATTTTTACTTAATTCGTAAAAGAAATGTTGCAAATGAATTTGATGAATTTCTCTTTTTTTATCTATCACACGAAAATCATAAGTAAATTTATAATTCATTCTTTCTTCAGGGACAATTTCCATACTAAAATTTGCAATTCGTTGCTGAATATCAATCACATGTTGCAAATCATCGGGATGTACCATTTGAACACATAGTTCAGCTGTATATTCGTCAGGAAGATAACCCAAAATATCTTCGCATTGAGGAGAAACATATTCGAATGTTGCAGAATTAGGATTGATGAAATACATAAAAGATTCACCAAGTGCAAGACTTCTTAAAGTTTGTAAATAATCATTAATTGATTGAAAACTCTCATTTTTTTCGTTTAAGGTTCTACGATCTGTATTTTCACTCCATAGTTTTTTTACAATACTTGCATATTCAGTAATAGATTTTTGATTTGCTTTTTTCATATGCTTACAAGTAAAAGTTAATAAAATACCATTAAATGAGTATTTTTTAAGTTAGTAATATAAACTAATTTTGCAAAATATATATAGGATTAAAGCAGTTTTGCTTTTTTCAACCAACCTATTTTATATTTAACCTATAAAAAAAGGAGCTAAATTTTTTAGCTCCTTTTTAATATTATGATGGAATTAAAGTAAAGATTTTACTTTCTCGATTACAGCAGTAGAATCGATTCCATATTTTTTCATTAAATCTGAAGGTGTTCCAGATTCACCAAATTTATCATTAACTGCAACAAAAGCTTGTTTTGTTGGTAATTTTTGTGCTAAAACTCTTGCAACAGATTCTCCTAAACCACCTAAAATATTGTGTTCTTCAGCTGTTACAATTTTTCCTGTTTTCTTTACAGAATTTAAGATAATTTCTTCATCCAATGGTTTGATTGTATGAATATTGATTACCTCACAAGAAATTCCTTCTTTTTCTAACTCAGCAGCAGCAACCAAAGATTCCCAAACTAAATGACCTGTCGCAACAATTGTTACATCAGAACCTTCGTTCATTAAGATACCTTTACCAATTTCAAATTTTTGGTCAGCTGGTGTGAAAACTGGAACAGCAGGACGTCCGAAACGTAAGTAAACAGGACCTTCATATTCAGCTACTGCAATTGTAGCCGCTTTAGTTTGATTGTAATCACAAGGATTGATAACCACCATTCCTGGTAACATTTTCATCAAACCAATATCTTCTAATGTTTGGTGAGTTGCACCATCTTCTCCTAATGTTAAACCAGCGTGCGATGCAGCGATTTTTACATTTTTGTTAGAGTAAGCGATAGATTGACGAATTTGATCGTACACACGAGCTGTAGAAAACTCAGCGAAAGTTCCTGTGAAAGGAATTTTACCTCCAATTGTCAAACCTGCAGCAATTCCCATCATGTTTGCTTCAGCAATACCAATTTGGAAAAAACGCTCTGGGTTTTCTTTGATAAATTGATCCATTTTCAATGAACCAATCAAGTCAGCACACAATGCAACAACGTTAGGATTTGTTCTTCCTAACTCTGTCAATCCGTCTCCGAATCCACTACGTGTATCTTTTTTTTCTGTGTATGTTAAGTCTATCATTGTTTTTGTTTTTTGTATTCGTTTTTGTATTTTTCTACTTCTGTTTTTTCATCAAATTGATAAATAAAATCATTTGGCGAAACATTAATTTCTTCTTCCTCTTCGGCGCTCTTTTTTATCCAATTTTCTAAGATTTCAACATTTTCTAACACAATATTATGTCCAACTCGATAAATCAAGCCTTTCAAATTTAGTTCAGAATTGATAAATGGAACGGTGTTGATGTTAGAATTTGTATCGATGCAAATTTCTGTACCATTGTCGTTGTCATTATCTTTTCTGAAAATGTTATACACTTCACATTGTTTATTCAGAATTGTTTCTTTTTGACCAGTTCTAATCGCAACATAACTATTTCCGATTTCTGAATTTGTTAAACTTGGATTATTAGTCGCTAAAAAAGAATTTCCTAATAAATCTTTTGTGCCTTCGAAATCAATTTTAAAAACCTTCGGATTTTCTTCTTCGCTGTAAACAGAATACATATTGTCGTTTACTTTTAATGAAGCGAAGTTTCCCAGCGGTGTTCGCGTAATCATTAAATGCGCTTTGTAATCTTTGGTTGATAAAATGTCCAAAAAATCTGAATAGAAATCACTTTTGATACGATATTGAATAACGTTTTCGAATTTATACGATTGCATTTGAGCGAAAGTTAAACTTGTAAAAAGCGTTAATATAAAACTGATTGATTTTTTCATTATCGAATTGATTTGATAAGTATTAATCCAAAGAATTTAAGAAAGTAGTTAACTTATCTTTGTCTTCTTTTTTCAGTTTATCATATTTGTTATTGATTTCTAAAACACTTTTTCTTATTGCATCAATTGTTCCCGAAAGAGCAACACTTCCGCTTTGATAAATGTACATATCGCACACTTGTCCTGCGTAATTGTAAACCAAATTTCCTAAATCTTTATCTGTAAAAGTCGGAATTTTAGCTTTCAAATTTTTGCAATGTTCTGGTGCAACTTTCATGAAATCTTGAATGTCTGGATTGTCGATTGCCAAATCGATTTTGCTAATATCTGTCGTTTTGTAAGCAGATGTATAAGGATCATAATATTCGGCTAAACTAACTTCTGTTGTAGCAACAGCAGAATCTACTGCTACAGCCGCTTCATCATAATCTGTTGAAACTTCTGTTAATTTAAACTTTTTAGCATCATCGAAATACGTTTTGAAAAGGTTATTTAATTCTTTTACTTCGCTTTTGTTTGCTAATTTATTCTTTTTGAATTGTTTTACCAATTGATTTGTAGAACCTTGCGCAGTTGCCAAAGCTTTAGAACGCTCTATATCAGGATTTCCATCATAATCACTATCATTATAAATCAAGCTATAATTTAATGAAGCAACAGTTCCAAAAAGACTATTTACGTTATCACTTTCTGATGTTTGATAATTGTAATAATTAACAATAGGATCCTCGTAACGATTGTCTGGTGAATAAGCTGCTGCTTCCGCTGCATAAGCTGTATCTACAGACGACATCATGTTCTCGTATTCTTGTTTCTTTTTTGCCAATTCGTTGGTAAAACTTTCGATTTCTTTTTTCTCATCAAAAGTTACTTTTACGTTAGAATTTGCAATATTTTGAATCGTTAATCCATTAAAATCTCCTGCGTCATATCGTATCAAAAGTCCTTTCAGTTTTGTTTGAGGAAACATAATAGCAACGTTATTAATTGCATTTTTTTCATCAACACATAATGTAGAAGATTTTGTTTCGAAATCTGTTTTAGATGTTAATTCGTATTCATTACACTTATATCCATTGATCGTTGTAGATGAATTTAGATTTTTAACTGAAATAAATTTCTCGAACAAATTATCCGAATAAGGTTTTAAACTATCATCCGACATGCCTTCATAATAATAAGGTGCTTTTATCGATAATTGATTTTCTAATGAATTGGCATAGACTTCGAAAAACTTGCTGTTGTTGATAAAGAAAGCATCTTTACTGAAGCTTCCTGAAGTGTAAGGACCTCCTTCCGAAGTTCCTAAAACAGCGTCTTTAGAAATATAGGTTACAAAAGATAAATCTTTTTGACCATCCAAATAAGTTTGATATTCTTCTGGTAAATTGATTTTGTACGATACTTTTTTGTCAAAAGAATATGTTTTTTCCTGCCCAAAGGCTGTTAAAGAACAAAGCGTAAGTATAGAATAAAATAACGTTTTCATAGTATTGTGGTTGTATTCAAATTATTAATAATCTGTCAATTCAGTTTCAGGATTTTGCTCTAATGCAGATGCTAATTGCTCGTCGTTAGGCGCTTTTCCGTGCCAAGAGTGGCTTCCCATCATATAATCAACTCCATTACCCATTTCTGTGTGTAATAAAATTGAAACTGGTTTTCCGTTTCCTGTTAATGTTTTAGCTTCTTCTAAAATAGCAATTACTTTTTCTAAGTTATTTCCATCTTTTTCTTCTAAAACAATCCATCCAAAAGCTTCTAATTTAGCTTTCAAATCTCCTAATGGTAAAACGTGGTCTGTATCACCATCAATTTGACGACCATTGTAGTCAATCGTTGCAATTACATTATCCACTTTTTTACCAGCAGCATACATAAAAGCTTCCCAAACTTGACCTTCTTGTAATTCACCATCACCGTGTAATGTGTAAACTAATTTATCGTCGTTGTTTAATTTTTTTGCTTGCGCAGCACCTAACGCAACAGATAAACCTTGTCCTAAAGATCCAGAAGCGATACGAATTCCAGGTAAACCTTCGTGTGTTGTTGGGTGACCTTGTAAACGAGAATCTAATTTTCTGAATGTAGCTAATTCGCTAACAGGGAAGAATCCTGAACGAGCCAATGTGCTGTAGAAAACTGGTGAAATGTGACCGTTTGATAAGAAGAATAAATCTTCTCCTTTTCCGTCCATAGAGAAGTCTGTAGAGTAAGTCATGATTTTACCGTATAATGCAGCAAAATATTCTGCACAACCTAATGATCCACCTGGGTGTCCACTATTTACGGCATGTACCATTCTCAAAATATCTCTCCTTGTTTGTTGTACTTGTGTTTGAAGTTCTTGAAGTGTCATTGTTTGTTTATAAAAATTTGAACAAAAATAATTCTTTTTTGTAGGGCAAAAAAATCGTAGAACATAAATCACTACAATTGGGGAGGAGATTTTTTAGTTGTAATTTTTTATGGTTTAGTTTAATAATCAAAGTATTAATATTAAATTTGTTGTAAATCAAACTTTAATTCATGTCAACAAAAGATATTTTTATTATTGAAACTGAAACTTCTGAAGAAGCAAAGGCACTGAAAGCTTTTGTGAAAGCAATGAAGTTGAAAATGATTAAGACAAAAAAAGAAGAAGTTTATTTGAATTTGGAAGAAGCTGTTGAGGAATATAAATTGATTAAAGAAAAAAAACTGAAAGGTATTTCTGCGAAAGATTTATTGGATGAATTATAATGTAGTTGCTGTTCCAAGTTTTGTTAAATCTTTGAAAAGATTAATCAAAAAATATCCTTCTTTGAAAGATGATTTTCGTGATTTTATAAATAATTTGGAGTTAAATCCTGAACAAGGAACGTTGTTGAGTAATAATTGTTTCAAAATTAGAATTGCAATAAAATCTAAAGGAAAAGGAAAAAGTGGTGGAGCGAGAATTATTACGCATGTAGTTATTGAAGAAGAAAAGGTTTATCTACTTTCAATCTATGATAAAAGCGAGCAGATTTCTGTTACAGATAAAGAATTGAGAAAATTACTTGAAAATTTAAAATAAAAAAGACGAAGTTTAACTTCGTCTTTTTTATTTATTCTTCTTCCATATGCCATTCGCCACGGTGAGGTATCAAAGCGTCACGAACTTGTATCATTTCAGATTCTACTACCACCAAATAAGCAACTGCATATTCTGGCTCAACCTCTACAAATTCAGAAAATGTACTTTGTAACTTTTCTTTTTCAGCATATTGTTTCAGGTGAATTGCATGATGTTTTGCAGTTGGTATAGCATCGGGACCATAAAAATCCCAGATTAATTTTAATTTCTTTTCCATACTTATATTTTATCAAAAGAAGTTTTAATTCCTTTTATTAAAGCTGAACTAAATCCTTGATGTTCCATTTCATTTAATCCAGCAATCGTACAACCTTTTGGTGTCGTCACTTTATCAATTTCTTGTTCTGGGTGCAAACCGTTTTCTATTAATAATTCAGCAGCTCCTTTTACAGTTTGTGTTACAATTTTTGTTGCAGTTTGTGTGTCAAATCCAATTTCAATACCACCCTGAATCATTGCTCTTATAAATCGTAAAACATAAGCAATTCCGCAAGCGCCAATTACAGTTGCTGCATTCATCAATTCCTCATTTATAACAACTGTTTCGCCAATTGGATTGAAAATCGTTTTGATTTCATCAAGAATGTTTTCATCTTTCGAATTTCCACAAATACAAGTAATCGATTCTTCTACAGAAGCAGCCGTATTAGGCATTGCTCTAAAAATTGACATTCCTTGCGGTAAAATGTTTTGATACGTTTGCAATGAAATTCCTGTTGCAACTGAAATTAATATTTTGTTGGTCGTAAAATCATCTTTTAATTGTGTCAAAACTTCTTCCACTTTGTACGGTTTTACACACAACAGAATATAATCAGCATCTTTTACAGCAAAATGATTATCATTTGTAATCGTTACACCAAGCTTTTTAAGATGTTCAATTTGATTCAAATTATTTCTTGTAGCGATAATTTGATTTGGATCGAATGCTTTATTCTTAATTAAACCCTCTGTTATAGAAATTCCTAAATTTCCTGCTCCAATAATGGCGATTTTTTTCATAGTTGTAGAGTGTTAATTGTTCTGATTATGAATGAATAATTGTTTCTTTTTGACGATTAGAACTTACCAACCATAGACCGATAAAAGTTAATAAACCATTCAGAATGATTAATTCAACACCAATTTTGTAATCGGTAAAATTAATCACTAATTCGTTGATGATATACGTAAAAATAGGTGCTAAAATAGCAACTGTAATAATTGAATATTTTCTGTAAATGTTACGTTTCGTTAAAATTCCGAAAGCAAACAATCCTAATAAAGGTCCGTATGTATAACCTGCAATTTCCATGACAAGGTAAACAATTGATTTGTTGTTAATCATTTTGAAAACCATAATCAAGATAAAGAAAACTACCGTGAAAATTAAGTGAACACGAATACGAATCTTTTTCTTTTCTTTTTCTGATTTTTCTTTGTCTTCGTTGATGTTTAATAAATCGACACAATATGAACTTGTAACTGCTGTTAAAGCTCCGTCAGCAGAAGGAAATAAAGCAGAAATTAATCCGATAATAAAAATTACAGAAATAATCATTGGGAAATGATGTCCTAAAAGCGAAAGCGCAGGAAACATATCATCACCCATAATATTTTGTCCGCCTTGTTCCATAAAGAAACCGTCAGCAGTATAAAAACCACCTTCACTCATTGCGTATAAATAAAGCAATCCACCCAAAAATAGGAATGCTAAATTAACAATCAATAATGTTCCAGCAAACGTCAACATATTCTTTTTTGAGTTTTGAAGATTATCAACCGAAATATTTTTTTGCATCATTTCTTGGTCAAGACCAGTCATAGCAATTGTGATAAACATTCCGCCTAAAATAGTTTTTAAGAAATATGTTTTCGAATTTGGATCAAAGTTAATGAAATGCGTATAATTTTTGGCTTGCATCATATCGTAAGCTTCACCAACAGATAAATTAAGATGCGAAAGGATAAACCAAATACAAGCAATCAAACTAATGATCATAAACGATGTTTGCAAGGTATCTGTTACGACAATTGTTTTTACTCCACCTTCAAACGTGTACAATAATATCATCAATAATAAGACAAATGTTGTAGCCCAAAATGGTACGCCTAAATTGTCTAATAAAAATATTTGTAACACATTTACAACTAAATATAAACGTGCTGTTGCGCCAATTCCACGGGAAATAATAAAGAAAACCGATCCCATTTTATGTGCTTCAACATTGAAACGTTTTCCTAAATACGTGTAAATCGAGGTCAGATTCATACGGTAATAGAGCGGAAGTAATACACCCGCGACAATAAAATAACCAAGAAAAAATCCGATCACCATCATATAGTATTCGAATCCTCCATAAATATATTCAGAACCAGTTAATTTTCCGACCGTTCCCGGAACCGAAATAAAAGTAACGCCACTAAGGCTTGTCCCAATCATTCCGAAAGCCACTAACCACCATTTACTTTTTTTGTTTCCGTTAAAAAAAGATTGATTGTCAGAATTTCGACTGGTGAAGTAAGAGATCACTAAAAGTCCTACAAAGTATACGATAACACAAAGTAGTAAAATTGTTGAGTTCATAATTTATTTAGTAAATAAGCCCAAATTTAATATTTTTGAGTGAATGATGATAGATTAATTTTCCGAAGATAAAATTGTAAATTTGTTGTCTATAATTTTTTGAACGAATGAATTACCCAAGCAAGGTTTTAGAGCGAGCTGTAGAAGAAATGTCAAATTTGCCAGGAATAGGAAAGAGAACAGCTTTGCGACTTGTTTTACATATGCTAAATCGTCCTAAATCTCAAACGACGGCTTTGTCCGAAGCGCTTTCTCATTTGGTGGATGATGTTAAATATTGTCAACATTGTCATACGATTTCTGATGATGAGATTTGTGATATTTGCAATAATCCATTGCGAGAAGAAACTATAATTTGTGTGGTAGAAGATGTACGCGATGTGATGGCAATTGAAAACACAGGACAATTTAAAGGACAATATCACGTTTTAGGAGGAAAGATTTCTCCAATGGAAGGCATTGGACCTGGTCAATTGAATATTCAAACTTTGGTAGATCGTGTTCAAAATGAAAATGTAAAGGAAATAATCTTTGCTTTAAGTTCGACAATGGAAGGAGATACAACTGTTTTTTACTTGTATCGACAATTAAAGAATGCCGAAATTATTTTTTCGACCATTGCACGAGGTCTTGGTGTAGGAGATGAGTTAGAATATGCAGACGAAGCGACGTTGGTTCGTTCTATACAACATCGAATCCCATATTCAGAAAATAAATTTTAAAATGAAATTATCGATAATTATTGTTAGTTATAATGCGCCAAAACATTTAGAGCTTTGTCTTGATTCGTGTCAGGAAGCTTTAAAAAATGTAGATGGAGAAATAATTGTAATTGATAATGACTCATCGGAAATTGATTTTATATTCCTAAAAAAAACTTTTCCTACTGTAAATTTTTTACTTCAGAATGAAAATCTTGGTTTTGCAAAAGCGAATAATATTGGGGTTGAGAATGCTTTGGGAGAATATATTCTGATTCTTAATCCAGATACAATTATTCCAGAGAATTTATTCGAATCTTTGATTGAATTTCATCAGTCAAAAGAAAAAATAGGTTTTGTGGGAGTACGAATGATAGATACAAACGGAAATTTTCATCCAGAATCAAAACGTAATATTCCGACAGCTAAAAATTCATTTTCTAAGTTGTATAGTCGATTTAATCATTCAAAGAAAAATAATTATTACAAATTAGAAGTTGATGAATTTGAAATTGCTCCTTGCGAAATTTTAGTTGGTGCTTTTATGTTCACCACGAAGAAAATCTATCAGGAAATTGGAGGATTTGATCCACGTTATTTTATGTATGGAGAAGATATAGATTTGTCTTTTAGTGCAGAATTGGCTGGTTATAAAAATTATTATAAAGGAGATATAACGGTTTTACATTACAAGGGAGAAAGTACGAAAAAAGATAAAAAATATTATAAACATTTTTTTGAAGCCATGATGATTTTCTTAGCAAAATATTATCAAAAAAATTGGTTGCATTATCAACTTTTACGTTCGGGAATTTTGATTAAATATTTAATTCAATTATTTAAATTTTCTTTACATTCACCTAATAATACTTCTAAAATAGAAGTAAAAGCAGAAAATTTATTTTGGATTGATAAGAAATCAGATTTCAAATCTTTATCAAATAATGAAATTGCAATTGATGCAAGTTTTTTTACTTATCAAGAGATATTATCAATCATTTCTGAAAACAACTCTTCTTCACGTTCATTTTATATTCGCCCTAAAAATAAAAATTATTTAATAGGTGATGATAAACTGATTATAAATCTATAAAAACAAAAAAAGCTGAATCTTAATGACCAGCTTTTACAGTATCTTTTTTCTCAACTTTCGGAGTTTCTACAGTTTTTGTAGAATCTTTTACTTCCTCATGTTTTTCTTCAACAGCTTCTTCATGTTTTGCATGACCTTCGTGAGCAGCTTCAGACTTGTGGTGCATTTCTTCAGCAGTAGCTGGTTCGTGAACTACAGGAAGTACACCATGGTTTACACCTGCTTTAGAGTTACAAGATGTAGCAAATGCAGCAACAGCTACTAAAAGAATTAATTTTTTCATGACGTACAAAATTTATTGTATGAATATATTGTTATAATTGTTTTGACAAAATTAGTTAAAAACATTGAGTTCAACTAACTGATTTATTTCAATTGTGCAATTTTCTGAATTCCACCTTTTGTTTTATCTCCAACCTTTACATTGATTTCAGTATCAAGTGGTAAAAAGATATCTACACGAGATCCGAATTTGATAAAACCATATTCTTTACCAGCAACAGCTGTATCATTCTCTTTACTGTAGCAAACAATTCTTCTCGCAACAGCACCAGCAATTTGTCTAAAAAGAACTTTTGTATGATCTGTATTTTCTACAACAACAGTTGTTCTTTCGTTTAACTCTGATGATTTAGGATGAAATGCTACCAAAAATTTCCCTGGATGATATTTAGAATAAATAACCTTACCATTCACAGGATAACGTGTTACGTGTACATTAAGTGGCGTCATGAAAATAGATAATTGAATACATTTTTGATTCAAAAATTCACTTTCATATACTTCTTCTAATACAACTACTTTTCCATCTACCGGCGCAATAACACAATTTTCAGATGAATCTGATTCACGAATTGGATTTCTAAAAAACCAAACGACAAATCCATAAAGAATCCATAATGGTAAAGCGAATAAAAGACCATAAACAGGAAAAAAGTAATGTAATACTCCTGTAGCGATTGCAAATAAAATTAAGCAACCTATCAAAATTGCAGTTCCTTCTCTGTGAAGTTTCATAAAGTATATACTAATAAATAATATAAATAAACAAATGGTGTGACAAATATAAAACTATCTAATCGATCTAAAAAACCACCATGACCCGGAATTAAATTGCTGCTGTCTTTTACATTGAAAAAACGTTTCAATTTAGATTCTGTTAAGTCACCTAAAGGTCCTAATGCAGCAACGATTAAACCTATAATCATCCAATTACCATGTAAGTTTTCTCCAAAATATTTCTGAATAAAAAATCCAGTTAATAAAGTGAAAATAATTCCACCAAAAAAGCCTTCCCACGTTTTAGCTCCAGAAATTTTTGGTGCTAATTTGTGTTTTCCGATTAAGTTTCCTGTTAAATAAGCAAATGTATCGCTGCACCAAAGTAATAAGAAAACAAAAAATACTTCGTAGTGCATTACTTTTTCACCTAAACTATAATCAAAACTTGGTAGAGTAAGTGCAATAGCGAAAGGAGCGATGACGTAGGTTAAACCTAAAGTAGCTTTACCAAAATCATTCAATAACTCATTTGTTGATTTGAAAATAACATAAATACTAAAAATAAATAAAACAGGTATAATGAAATATAAACTTCGTAAATAAAAATAGTAGTGATTTGTAGTTTCAAAGGCTTGTAAAAACTCTTTCCCATAATATCCAAATACAACTAAAGCAGCTAAAAGTGAACCTAATTGATAAAGTTTATTGGTAAGATTGGTGATTTTAAAGAATTCGTACAAACAAAAAAGTCCAAAAACCATCATCAAAACAATCAAACCTTTTGGATCTATCGTTGTCCCGAAAAATATAATAAGTGCGTAAATAAGTCCCGAAAATGCTCTAATTGCTAAATTTTTCATAGCTATTCTTCAACCAATAACAAATAAATATTCTTCGCATTCTGTATATTAGGAAATTTGTGCATGTTTTTCCCTCGAATCGAAGTTATTTTAGATGGAAGGTTATCTTTTTTTAATGTTCGTAATTTCTGTAATGCCACACTCACATTTTCCACTAATTGTGACGGGCGTGCATAGATAATAAAATTTGACGGAAAATCAGCAATATTTCTACCATAAGTTTGATGCGCCGATAACATAATACTTCCATCAAAAGCAATCAGAAATTCGCAACTAAGAAAACTAAGCGTATAACGAGAGTCGCATGGATTTTCGACAAAAGGAATATTGACTGAATTAAGAACCTGTTGTAAATTTGGATCAGGACAAATTAATTCGGTTACATTTTCGTAATTGACAATCTCTTTAAGGTTTTTAGAAGCCTCCTCTATATTATCACAAAATAAAAAATGTCCACCACCTACATTAAAATTTGTAGCAAATACTTCATCCATAGAAATCTTTTGGTCAGCATAATTCGGATGAAATAAATCAATGTGATTATCATCTGAATTCTCTGCTGATTTTTCAGTAGCTTTTTTAAGTAGGTTTTTAATTGCTTTCCACATGAAAACTCATGATTTTATATGAAATTAATCAATTACAGCCTAAAGGTAATAAATTTTAACAATATAATAAGAAGTAAAAAAAAAATCGTCCAAATAGGACGATTTTTTCTATTATTTTGAATGAATTTGATTAAATATCATTTCCAGATTCTGGTTGAACAACTTGTTCTGAACCAGCTTCTATAGCTTCCTCTTGTTTTTCTTCGATTTGATCTAATTCGTTTACAAATTTTCTTGGTCCGAAAATTTCTTCCAAATCTTCTCTAAAGATCACCTCTTTCTCAATTAATTTTTGAGCTAAAACATCTAATTGATTGCGATGTTCACGTAAAATATCTTTTGCTCTATCATATTGAGCTTCGATCATTGTTTTTACTTCTTTATCAATTACCTGAGCAGTTTGTTCTGAATAAGGCTTGCTGAAACCATACTCATTTTGTCCAGATGAATCATAATAAGAAACATTACCAACTTCTTTGTTCAATCCGTAAATACTTACCATTGCAGAAGCTTGTTTTGTTACTTTTTCCAAATCACTTAATGCACCTGTAGAAATGTTATTGAAAACAACTTCCTCAGCAGCACGACCACCCATTGTCATACACATTTCGTCTAACAATTGTTCTGTCGTTGTAATTTGTCTTTCTTCTGGCAAATACCAAGCGGCACCTAACGAACGTCCACGAGGAACGATAGTTACTTTAACCAATGGAGCAGCGTGTTCTGTTAACCAACCAATTGTAGCGTGACCAGCTTCGTGATAAGCGATACGTTTTTTCTCAGAAGGTTTAATCACTTTACTTTTCTTCTCTAACCCACCAATAATACGGTCAACAGCGTCTAAAAAGTCTTGTTTTTCTACGACGTCTTTGTTTTTACGAGCAGCAACTAAAGCCGCTTCGTTACAAACATTGAATATATCTGCACCAGAGAAACCTGGAGTTTGTTTTGCTAAAAATTCGATTTCAACATCTTCACCTAATTTTAATGGACGTAAGTGAACCGCGAAGATTTCTTTACGTTCGTTTAATTCAGGTAAATCAACATGAATAATACGGTCAAAACGACCTGGACGCATCAATGCTTTATCCAATACATCAGCACGGTTTGTTGCAGCAATCACAATTACGTTAGATTCTGTTCCGAAACCATCCATTTCTGTTAATAATTGGTTTAATGTATTTTCGCGTTCGTCATTAGAACCTGTAAAGTTAGATTTTCCACGCGCACGACCAATTGCATCAATCTCATCAATAAAGATAATTGAAGGAGATTTTTCTTTTGCATTTTTGAATAAGTCACGTACACGAGATGCACCAACTCCCACAAACATTTCTACGAAATCTGATCCTGATAATGAGAAGAAAGGCACTTTCGCTTCTCCAGCAACAGCTTTTGCTAATAAGGTTTTACCTGTACCTGGAGGTCCTACTAATAAGGCTCCTTTTGGGATACGTCCACCTAATTTTGTGAATTTTTCTGGATGTTTCAAGAATTCAACGATTTCTTCGATTTCTTCTTTTGCACCTTCTAAACCTGCAACATCTTTGAAAGTTGTTTTGATATGATCATCACCTTCAAATAATTTCGCTTTCGATTTTCCGACAGAGAAAATTCCTCCGCCACCTCCAGCAGATCCGCCTCCGCCCATTCGTCTAAATAGTAAGAAGTAGATTAATCCGAAGAAAATTAATGAAATGAAAAGATTCATAAACAAACTTCCAAAACCATTTGATATTTGTGTGTTTAGAACAGCCGTTTTATTTGGACTCTTTTCTACGTTAGCATAAAAATCTTTTTCAAAATTTCCTGCATCAGCAACATTGAAAATAAAGTTTGGAGCTCCTGTAGCAAAAGGATTTAAAGTTTCGTTTGATTTATTAAACTTTTTAAATTCTTCAGTATTCAGAGCTGCGTCCGTTAAATATACACTTACACGTCCTGATTCTTTTTCTAGATTGGCTTCTTTTACGTAACCTTTTTCTACATAAGAAAGGAAAGTCGTACGGTCTATGTTTTTAGTAGTTCCGCCGGCACCTCCAATGTTATCAGAAAATAATAGAAAGGCAATCAGTAATAATCCAATAATGGCATATATCCATGTAGGATTAAACCCCGAAGGTTTAAAATTATTTTTTTTCAATTTTTTTTGGTTTCAGTTATGATTAATATTCCATTTCGATACGCGTCTCTACAGCATCACCCCAAAGACTTTCGATATCGTAATATTCTCTGTATTCTTTTTGGAAAATATGGACAATAACATTTGTGTAGTCCAACAAAACCCATTGATTGTTTTGTGTTCCTTCTACATGAAAAGGTCTTTCTGACATTTCTGTTTTTACAGTTCTTTCAATCGAACCTGCTAAAGCACTAACTTGTGTATTCGAGTTTCCGGTACAAATAACGAAGTATTGACAAAATGCATTTTCAATTTCGCGTAAATCTAGAATTGTAATTTCTTCTCCTTTAACATTTGTAATTCCGTCAACAATGCTATCTAGCAAGTCTTTTGTATATTGAGTATCTATCATCTTTTATTTTGTAATTCGCAAATTTAGTGAATCCTTATTAAAGTTTAAACTTTTTAAAATAACTTTAACCACTCTATAAAAATAGTAAAAAAAATGTATTTAATTAGTTTTGATTCTTTGCCTAATACGAATGAGTTCTTGGTGGATTTGTCCAAAAAAGATGCCAATAGTTGGACTGTCATACATGCTAAAAATCAAACAAAAGGAAAAGGTTACGCAGGAAATGAGTGGAAAGTTGTCGCAGGAGAAAATTTAACCTTTAGTTTTTTGCTGAAAACGGATTATAGTTTTCAAGAATTAATTTATTTTAACGAATGGATTTCAAATGTTATTTGTCTATTTTTAAAACAATTTCATCCAAAATCTAACGTAAAATGGCCAAATGATATCATTTTAAATGATAAAAAGGTTTGCGGAATTTTAATCGAAAATCATCGTTCCAATGGAATTATGAATTCTGTGATTGGAATTGGAATTAATGTCAATCAAGCTGATTTTAATCACTTACCAAAAGCAACATCTATTCGAAAAGTAACTGACAAAGAATATGACATCGAGGAAATTTTGGCAGATTTAATGCATTATTTCGAAAATGAATATCCAATTTTAGAACAGAAAAATTTCGAACAAATTCATCAAACTTATTTAGATAATCTGTTTAGAAAAGATGAAATCTCACATTTTAGATTGGATGGAGTAGAAGTGGACGGAATTATTAGAGATGTAAATGAAGCGGGAAATTTGATGATTGAAATCAATCAAGAATTGCGAGAATTTAAACACAAAGAAATCGAACTTCTTTTTTAATCCTACATAAATGGTTATTTTTGTTTTATGGAAGAATTTGTAGTTTTAGTTGATCAGGACGATCAAAAATTAGGATTGATGGAGAAGCAACAGGCTCATGTAGCTGGTTTGTTGCATCGTGCATTTTCTGTTTTTGTATTCAATTCCAAAGGAGAATTGATGATTCAGCAACGAGCTGCGAGCAAATACCATTCGCCAACGTTGTGGACAAACACATGTTGTAGTCATCCGCGCGATAACGAAACATACGAACAAGCGGCGCATAGACGTTTGGAAGAGGAAATGGGATTTGATTGCGAATTAGAATATAAATTCAATTTCATCTACAAAGCGCATTTAGAAAATGATTTGATTGAGCATGAATTAGACCATGTTTTTATCGGAACATTTGATGAAGAACCAAAGCTAAATCCTGATGAAGTGATGGCTTATCGTTGGGTAGAATTGGATGATTTGAAAAAAGATATGGAAAAAAATCCTCAGAATTATACAGCTTGGTTCAAAATAATTTTTGAACATTACGTTTCGTATATCGAAGAATAAAAATTTATACAGATGAAGGTTACTGTCAACAGAAAAGCACATTTTAACGCTGCGCACCGATTGTTTAACAAGAATTGGAGCGATGAACAGAATTTTGAAGTTTTCGGAAAATGTTCTTACCCAAATTATCACGGACACAATTATGAAATTATTGTGGCGGTGAAAGGTGAAGTTGATCCAGAAACAGGTTTTGTGATGAATTTGGACGAATTACGAAAAATTGTCGCGGTTGAAGTTGAAGAGTATTTGGATCATAAAAATCTAAATGTTGATATTGAAGAATTTAAAACTATCAATCCAACTGCCGAAAATATTGTGATTTTGATTTGGAATAAAATTAGAGCAAAATTAGCGACTGATTTAGAATTGAAAGTAACTTTATACGAAACTCCACGTAATTTCGTAGAATACGCAGGCGAATGAAATTAGGTGATCACATTCCAACTTTTTCGTTGGAGGATAATAAAGGAAATTGGTTTAATTCGGACGAGTTTTTGTACAAAAAATATTTTGTTTTATTCTTTTATCCAATGAATTTTACGCCAATGTGTACAAAAGAAGTCTGTCAATTTCGTGATGTAAATACAGATTTTAATGCTTTAGATGCTGTGATTGTTGGAATAAATGGACAATCAACATCTTCTCACGAAAAGTTTTATACAAAACATCAACTAAACTTTCCGTTGCTTTCTGATAAAGGCGCAAAGTTGTCGAAGTTGTTGGGAATTAAAAAGAAATTTGGTTTAATCACCCCGAGAGAAACTTTTGTATTCAATAAACAAGGAAAATTAATCAAACACATTGTTTCAAATGTTGCCGAAACGCACATCGAGGAAGCGATGCAAGCAATAAAAAAAGACCAAGAAAATTAGTTTTCTTGGTCTTTTTGTTTGTACAACATTTTTCTTACAAAAACGCGATAAATAAAAAAGATAACCGTTCCAATTGCCGAATAAACCAACATTGTTTGCACATCGCTTTTATCGAACAAATATTTTAGTCCAAATAACACGAAAAAGAAAATGATACTATAAATGATATTTTGTTTCATGTGGTAAAAGTAGGAATTAATTTATTTGTTATAAAGATTCTATGA